>NZ_JBIKBQ010000005.1:0-52512 GCF_058122085.1 Luteolibacter sp.
CATGCGCTGAACGAAGATTCTGTTCACCTTAACGCCGAGTCGGGTTTCCCAGCGTTCGACGAGCGGAGCAATGGCTTCGCGGATTTGATGGCGATACCATTCTTCCACAAGCGCCTGGCATTTTTCTTGGCTGGTTCCGGGGCGCACTTGGAGGAGCAAGCGTTTATGGCGGATTTGGATGACGGGCGGAGCGTCCGCCTCGGTGACGTGGAGGAGGTAGCGCTTGCCCCAGATATAGTGGCTTTCGCGTTCGAGGAATTCACGTGGGGCTTCACGTTCTTGTTCCCGCATCTTTTTCTGCTCCTGGCGAATCCAACCGAGCTTGGTGATGGCGAATACACGGATGCTGTCCAGGCTCATGTGCGACGGAGCGGCGATGGTCACGCGGCCGGACGGTGGATGCACGCTGAGATGGACGTTCTTGATGTCCTTGCGAACCACGTCCACGGGCATTTCACCGAGCTGGATTTGCTGGGAGGACATCAGTATTCGGTTTGAGCAATGATCACCGGGAAGATGCGTTCGACTTCGTCTTCGTCAAAGCCGAGCACGGGCAGCAGCGCCTGCTTGATAAGGTTCTCCTTGGCCACGTTGCCGCGCCAGTTGTCGGGGCGCGAGTGCCGGACGGTGTCGTCGAGCGCAATTGCCATCTGGAGCCTTGTGTTCACATCCACGTTTCGCAAAACACTGGATTCTTCAGGTTCCGGCAGATTGCTGTAGAGCGCCCGCTTGGCAGGGGTGTCCAGCTCCGTGGGCGTGTCAGCTCCGGTGCCTTTCTGCACCGGCTTGATGACCTCCTCGGCGATTCGTTTGAGGAATTTCTCGTAGTTGATCCGCTTCGCCTTCAGGTCGTCGAGGATCTCCTTCAGGAGCGCGGACATCTTGTCGTAGAATGCCGGGTCGTTGAGATGCTCCTTGATGATCTTGCTGCGGACGTTGTTGGCGATGGTCTCGGCGACCGCATCCTTGTTCTTCCTCATGGCGCCCGGCAGTTGGGCGATGGCCTCGGCGAGCCCGCTTCGCTCGATCACTTCTATCAGCCCCATGTCGTCGAAGGCGGAAATCTTCTTGGGATCGCGGGCCTCGATGTAGGTGTCGATGAGGTGGCGCATGTCGGCCTCGTAGGCCTTGAGGTCGATAGTTTCGCCACTGGCGAGGCGAATGAGTTCGCGGAGATCCACGGCACTGTTGACGTCTACTTTGATTTTGGCGATCTGTGGCTCCTTGTAGCCCGCCTGCGGCATGTCGTCGGCAATGTTGGCATAGGCGCGCAGCAGGGCCGCCACTGCCTTGTAGAGGGCAAAGCGTTGGTGCTCACGTGCTTTGAGTTCCTCGGGGATTTCCACGTTGCCGCAGAAGTAGTGAATGAATGCCAGTTCGCGGTTGGGTTGGACGGCGGGCGGCTCCACCGGAGCGCAGAGAAGCTCCACGGTTTCCAGCGCTTGATCGAGACGCTCGCGGCCTTTCTTGAGGCGGTCCTGCATGAGGATGTCTGGCGACGCGCCGCCAGCGCTGTCGTCGAGTTCGGCGGAATAAACTTGGAGCGCGCCAGTGCCCTTCTCGTTGACGAGCTTCTTGAAGAGGTCCTTGTAGTCCACGATGTAGCCAAAGGACTTGTCGTCGCCGTCAAGACGGTTGGTGCGGCAGATGGCTTGGAACAGGCCATGATCCTGCATCGACTTGTCGATGTAGAGGTAGGTGCAGCTCGGCGCGTCGAAGCCGGTGAGGAGCTTGTCCACCACGATGAGCAGCTTCATGTTGGCTGGCTGCTTGATGAACAGGCGCTTGGCCTCGTCCTCGTAGGTTTCGGTCTGTGACTTGCCGGGCTTGGGCTTCACGTCCTTAAGGAGAGCGGTGTAGAGATTGTAGAGAAACTGCTTGTCCGTCTCCGTGTTCGCGCCGGTTTCCTCCTTGGTGACATCCTGGGCCTGCGGGTTGTAGGAGGTGACGACGGCACAGCGCCCTTTGAACGGGGTTTTCTGGAAGAGTTCATAGTAGCGGGCCGCCTCGTAGATGCTGGACGCCACGAGCATGGCATTTCCACGCTGGCTGATCAGGCGGGGTTTTACTCCGAAGTCGAAGAGGATGTCCTCGACCACACGCTCCATCCTTGAGCGCGAGCTGAGAACTTTCTGCATGGTCCCCCACTGTTCCCGCAGCGCCGCCTTCTGCCATCCGTTGAGTCCCTTGGTCTTGGACTCGAACCACTGGTCGATCTTGTCCTGCGAGCCGAGCTGTTGCTCGATATCGCGGGCCTCATAAACGAGATCCAGCACGACCTCGTCCGCCACAGCCTCTCCGAACTTGTAGGTGTGGATGTAGGAGCCGAAGACTTCCCGTGTGGTCTCATTGTCCACCTTGAGGAGCGGCGTGCCGGTGAAGCCGACGAACACGGCACCCGGCATCAGGGCCTTCATGGTCTTGTGCAGCTTGCCGCTCTGGGTGCGGTGGCACTCGT
This sequence comes from Luteolibacter sp., assembly GCF_058122085.1. Taxonomy (NCBI): domain Bacteria; kingdom Pseudomonadati; phylum Verrucomicrobiota; class Verrucomicrobiia; order Verrucomicrobiales; family Verrucomicrobiaceae; genus Luteolibacter; species Luteolibacter sp. The sequence continues at coordinate 2,459 of NZ_JBIKBQ010000005.1, forward strand.
CCACGAAGACGAACAGTTCGCCGACGGCGGGGCTGGCCTGCTGCTTTAGTTCCTCGATAAAGGAGTCGAAATCATCCACGCCCTTGCGGCCGAACTTGTGGATCAGCGAGCAGAGCAGGCGCGGCTTGGCTTGGCCGAGTTGCGTCATGAGATCGCGGCCGCTGCTGGTGCGGTGGATTTCCTCGCCGGAGTCCTCGAAGACCCGCTTGATCTGTTTGTCCAGCTCGTCGCGGTCGGTGAGGATGAGCACGCGGGCGTTGGGCATGTTTTCGAGAATCCACTTGGCGAGTAGCACCATGACGATGCTCTTGCCGCTGCCCTGGGTGTGCCAGATGATGCCGCCGAGATATTTGAGGAGTCGTTCCTGAGAGGCCTTGATGCCGAAATACTGGTGCACACGCGGCAGCTTCTTGTAGCCGCCATCGAAGAGGATGAAATCGTGCATCAGCTCGATCAACCGGTCCTTGCGGCACATTTTCACGAGATACTTGTCGAGCTTGTAGCCGGAGTTGTCATCTTCCTCCTCCTTCCAGCGGAGGAACATCTTCTCCTCGGTCTTGATGGTGCCGTATTTGAGTCCCTCCGAATCACTGCCTGCAAAGACGATCTGGACGGTGGTGAAAAACCACTCGTTGAAATCCTTCGACTGATTGGAAAGCAACTGCCGGATGCCCTCGCTCATGGAGACGCTGCTTTTCTTGAGTTCGAGCACCGCCACTGCGATGCCATTGACGTAGAGCACGAGATCCGGCCTGCGCTCGTGGTTGCCGTGCAGTGTGACTTCCTCGACGATGACGAAGTCGTTGTTCTCCGCATGTTCCCAGTCGATGAGACTGACGGTATCCGTCACCTTGCCCGCCTCGGTCTTCACCGGGACGCCATAGCGGAGGAGAGAATACACCGCCTTGTTGTTGTCGTAGAGATTGCGGTTGGGATTCTCCGACTCGACTCGCAGAAGGTGGATGGCGCGACCGATCTGATCCAGCGTGTAGCCGGATTTGACCAAGTGGGCGGCCACAAGCTCCTCGTCGATGTTGCTGTTGTCGGCTCTATCCGAGCGGTTTCCGAGATAGCGATAGTTCAAGGCATCGCGGAAGAGGGCGACTACCCGGTTCTGCGTGTCGCGTTCGGATTTGACGGTTTGGAGGATTGACTTTGGCATTTTCAGATCGTATCGAGGTGGGTGTCCGGTGGTTGAAATTCGGCTCCATGCCGTGTGTTTCGGGTCTTTTTAGCCAGTGAAACCTATACCCACCGGATTTTTCATGGTGTCACCTCCCAATGACCTGACTTACGTGATCCCACTCGTTTCAAATACCCCTCTTGTTGAAGCTTAAGGATGCCACGCTGCACCGCGCTGGCCGATTTTGAAAGTTGACCGGCAAGTTCCGGAACTGTCAGGTTCGGGTGTCTCCCAAGCAAATCCAAGATCTGCACAGGCGTTTTTCCTAGCGTTTTTCCTAGCGTTTTTCCTAGCGTTTTTCCTAGCGCCCCCGCCCGATCCGTCGGGGCACCTGCCGCCGCTTCGCCGGCCTTGGCAACATGCTCAGGGTTCGCGTGGAAAGTGAGCATCAGGCCGGCCATGCCGAAATCGTAAACCGGCGGCTCGATGCCGTGGCCGAGGCATTCCTGGCGGATCTTCTCAATGCCGCGGCCCCAGGATTCGATGTAACCGGCCCGGAAAAACGCGTTCGCCACCAGCGGATTGTAGGGGCAGGATGGATGTTTTCCCAGCAGGCGCTCGATGGTCCAGTCCTGAGGCAGGAGGCCGGAATTCCAAAGGACAATCCTGTTGTGATAGACGCTGATCTGAATCGGGATGCCGCTGCCGTAGTCCTTGTGCACCACGGCGTTGAGGAGGGCCTCGCGCAGGGCGGCGTAAGGAAACAGAAAAGTCTCGCGACGGTGGAGTCCCTCGTAGCTGATGAAGGCCTTGAGATACTTGGTGTGCAGAAGTTCGAGCGTTTTCTCAACCTGCTCGAAGAGGTTGCCATGGATCTCATCCTGATAGCGGAGGTCGTCGTCGGTGACGAAGAAGCCGATCTTGATCCAAGCTCCGCTCACATATTGCTCCGGTCGGTCGGAGAACAGCAGGCAGGCGGCGCGTTTGACATGACGCTTTTCCAACAACTCCAGATTCCCGAGGATCACCGCCCGGCTGTCCCGCAACACAGCGCGATCCATACGGCCGCTCTGGGCGGCGCGCTGTTTGAAGAGCTTGAGCGCTGCGGCGCTGCACGACTCCACCTTGAACGACGGCTCCGGCACACCGTCCCAATGATGGCCGCGCTTCTTCAGGAGAAATCGCTCCAGCGCCGCGCCTTTGAGTTCCTGTTTGGTGCTGCCGCTGCGGTAGTGGTATTCGCCCTTGTAGCTGACCGGACTCGGATAGGCTTCCACCCGGATTTCCATCAGATTCTTACCCTGTTCCTTGACCAGATTCACGGCCACCATGATGCCCAGCACGTCGCGCACCTTGTTGGGCAGGTCCTCCAGCAGCTTTTTCGCGTTGGGAACGCCCACTGCCACCCCCTTGTCGTTCCTGCCGATCACCAGCACGCCGCCATCCGCATTCGCGAAGCCGCAGATCCAGCGCAGGTATTCATCCCGCCAGGTCTCTTTCCATTCGGTGTGTTGGGTTTCACTCACACCAATCTCGTCCTTCCGGTGAGGAGTTCCTGCATCATGCCCTGCTTGAGGGCGCGGGTCTTGTCCCGCCGCTGCTCCAGCGCCGCAAGCTCCAGGTCCATGTCGGAGAGAACCGTGGCGATGGCGGTTTGTTCGGGGAGGGGTGGGAATGGAATCTGTGTCTTCTTTGCCCCTGAAATTGTGTATGTGCCAACGGTTGTGCCAGCCGATCCGTCGGTAATCTGTTTCATCACCACCTTGGTCAGATACAACTGCCGAAGGAACTCGGCGGAGACTGCTCCGCGAATCTTGAACCAGATGATATTTCCGTCCTTGAAGTAGAACTCTTCCTCGTTCCTGACGACGTAAACTTTGCCAAGAGTTCCAACTCCTGTGACGAGCATGTCGCCCACTTCTGGAACGCCATGAGCTGTTCTGAATGAGTCATACAACGATTTGGCAATGAACAATTCGTTGTCCACTTGGCCGGTTTCTCCTAGGACCGCTAACTCTCTTGCTCGGTAGAACGGAACCCCTTCGGACCTCCACTCGCTTTGGAAGACGCGCTTGCTCGACGTTATCTCAAATAAGTCCCCCAGCCGCTTCGTCTCCCACTTTCCCGTGAATCCCGGAAGGCGGGTTTCGCCGGTGAGGAGCTGCTGCATGGCGGCCTGTTTGAGGTCGCGCTGCTTGGCGATGAGCCGGTCTATCGCGTCTAGCAAGGCGTCCACGTCCGATAAGGCGGTGGCGATGGCGCGTTGCTCGGGGAGGGGTGGGACAGGATAAAGGAAATCTACGGCATCGTTGATGTTGAACTGTTTCTGAGCCGTTCCGTATTGAACATGCTCAACCTGAAGTCTTCCATGCCTCGAATTCATTATACAGCAAAGCCAATGCGAGTCGAATGATGCATGCTTTCTAATGATCATCATCGAAGCGCAATTACTCTGATCCAAATCTGGCGGAACGACAGCGGCTACCCCTGGCTCGCCAACCCTTACCATGACAATGTCGCCTGCATTCAGACGTGATGCAGAGAGCACTTCATTACTGGCGGTTGTGATCTTATTTGAAGATGTCGAGTCGATGGAGTTTTCCGATACATTTGATCCAACCAGCATTGGAACTGTGCCATTTTGGTTGAAATATGTGGAAGGATTGATAACCAATCCGACGCTTTGCTTCGGTGATACACGCTTTAGTGGCTTCACCTCCCAATCCACGGGGATCAGTCCAATCTCGGTCTGTTTGTAGCCGGGTTTCGTTTCCATGATCATTTCGACTCTGAAGAACCCTCCTGAAGGCGCTTGAACTGCTTCAGCCATGAGGCAGGTGGCTTGAGGCACATGCCATCGGAGCGGACGAACGCGCATTTTCCGGGCACCGAATGGCTTGCGCAAATGCTAGGATTTGTGTGGCGGCAGCCTTCGGTTTGAGTTGTTGAATCCTTTGGCTTTAGCGGAGCATGAAAAATCCCTTTCTGTCTTTCTCTCGGTGTCATGCCTCCACCCCCATTTTTTTCAGGTGCTTCGCCACCTTGGCGGCGAGTTGTTCGACTTCGTCGGTGAGCTGCGGCAGCGGGCTGGCGTAGCGTTCGGCGAGTTGGCGGATGCGGCCGGTGAGGGTTTGGGAGACGCGGTCGAGTTCGCCCTGCACGGCGGCGGCGAGGGTGGCGAGCCATTTGTCGCTCACGACGAGGGTCTTGATTTCGTCCTCGGTGAGTTTGGGGTATTTGGCGGCGACCTTGGCGGTGAGGGCCTCCTGGGCGGTCTTGAGCTTCGCGCCCGTGTCCGACGCATTTTCCGCAAGTTTCACGTAGGCATGGAGCACCTTGCGTTCGTCGGCGGCGTCCGGGTCTTTCTTGATGTCCTTCAGGCGGGCGGCGGCGGAGGCTTTGGTGAGCTTGTCCTTGTCGTTCTTCGCCTCGGCCAGGAGCCCGTCCTCGCCGCCGTGTTCCTCGGCCATTTCCTCAAGTTCCTGCTCCAGCGCGGCGATCTCCGCTTCCAGCGCCTCGATGGCGGCCTGCTCCTTGGCGTAGTAGCGGGCGATGACGAGGGCGGGCGGGAGGAGTTCGGCGCTGTATTTCTTTTTGCCGATGGCGAAGTCCGGCTTGGCCTTGGTCTTCTTGCTCTTGTCCTCAATGATGAGCTGGGGCTGGGCGGCTTTCACCCAGCCGTCGGCGGCGATGAGGTAACAATCGTCCTGCTTGGTTTCCTCCCAGTAGTCCATGAGGTGCTGATAGACGTCGTAGGGATCGAGCAGGGGGGCTTTGAGGAAGGTTTCCAGCAGGTCCTCGGAAATGGTCTCGATGAGGGCCTTGGGCAGGGAACCGGCTTTCAGGGCGTTGAGCTGGGGCGTGACGGACTTTTTCCAGCGGGCGAAGAGCTTGGTGGCGGATTCGTTGAAGGCGGTGAACTCGCTGTGGCTGAAGATGGTGGCCTTGATGTCCGCCGCCGGGATGCGCAGCTGGCCGTAGCCGCGATGGGCGGTTTTCTTGAACAGGGCCGCACGCACGCCGGGGATGACGTCCCAGTAGGCGTGGAGGGCGTCGAGGTCGCGCTCGGGGATGCCGCCGCGCAGGTGGGCGGTGAGATCCTGAATGTCCTCGGCCTCGGTGCTGTCAATGTAACGGGGCAGGTTGAGGTTGTAGTCGTTTTTCGGATCGGCGATTTCCGAGACGGGAACCATGCGGGCATAGCCGGGCACTTCCATCTGGCGGTTGAAGGTATCGACGATGCGGTGGATGTCCTGCTCGCGGAGGCGGTTCTTGGGGCCGTCCTTGCGGAAGCCCTTGCTGGCATCGACCATGAAGATGCCTTTGCGACCGGGGGCGTGCTGCTTGTCGATAAGGATGATGCAGGCCGGGATGCCGGTGCCGTAGAAGAGATTGGCGGGCAGGCCGATGATGCCCTTGATGAGGCCGCGCTGGATGAGATTGCGGCGGATGACGGACTCGGCATTTCCCCGGAACAGGACGCCGTGGGGAAGGATGCAGGCTCCCTTGCCGGTGGGCTTGAGCGAGCGGATGATATGGAGCAGGTAGGCGTAGTCGCCCTGCTTGTCGGGTGGCACCCCGAATCCTTCGAAGCGCTGGAAGGGATCGTGCTCGGGATCGAGGCCGGTGGACCAGCGCTTGTCGGAGAAGGGCGGATTGGCGGCGGCGAAGTCGAAGGTTTTGAGAGAGTCGCCATCGAGGAAGAGCGGATTGGCGATGGTGTTGCCCTGCTTGATTTCCGCCGTGGGACAATCGTGCAAGATCATGTTCATGCGGGCCAGACCTGCGGTGGAGGAATCCTTTTCCTGACCATAGAGGGTGATCTTCACGCCCTTCGCGTGGAGGGCGAGGCTGGCGAGCTTGAGCAGCAACGAGGCGGAGCCGCAGGTGGGATCGTAGGCGGTGGTGTCCGAACGCAGGTCCGCCTTGTCGATGCCGAGGATGAGGGACATCACGCGGCTGACCTCCGCCGGGGTGAGGAACTGGCCCTTGCTCTTGCCGCTCTCGGTGGCGAAGTGGCGCATCAGGTATTCGTAGGCGTCACCGAGCAGGTCGTCGCCATCGGCGCGGTTTTTCGAGAAATCGAGCGCCGGGTTTTCGAAGATGGCGATGAGATTGGTGAGGCGGTCCACCATTTCCTTGCCGCTGCCGAGCTTGTTGGCGTCGTTGAAATCGGCGAAATCGGCCTGGGAGAGCTGGGGATTGGCCTTGGCGAGCGGGGCGATGATCTTCTTGTTGATGTCATCGCCGATGGAGGGGGTGCCCTTGAGGGCCGCCATGTCGGAGAAGCTCGCGCCGGCGGGGATGGTGATGGGGGCGTATTTCTTGCCGGCGTATTTGTCGCTGATGTATTTCAGGAACAGGAGGACGAGCACGTAATCCTTGTATTGGGAGGCATCCATGCCGCCCCGGAGTTCGTCGCAGGATTGCCAGAGGGAGGAGTAGAGTTCGGATTTCTTGAGGGCCATGAGGATTCGGGGCTGTGGGCGGACGGGAGAAACCCCCGTGCCGTGCTGTGGCGGGATTCCAGCAGGTCCGGTGCCGGGGCGCAAGGGGGAGCTTGGGGGGCGGTCACGATGACAGTTGAGCGTGACGCGGTGCCCGAGTCCTCGTGCGCCGGGTCAAGGCGGTGATGCGTCGGTTTCCGGGAGATGTGCGAGGCGCGGAACCCGTGTTACGTCGCGCACGACGATAAAAAACCCGGGCCAAAGGCGATGGGATCGAGTTTCCGGAGCCCTTACATCGCGCACACGCCATAAAAACCCGGGCCCATGGTAATGGGATCGAGTTTTCGACACTCTTACATCGCGTCATGGCACCGATACATCGTGCACGGGCAGTAAGAACCCGGGCCGGAAGCCTGTGGCCTTGATTATTTCGGCCGGCGTGCGATGAACGGGTAGCCAAAATCAACGACCATGGAAAAACTACGCGGCCCACTCATCCTCGAACGCGGCGAACGCTTTCTCAGGGTTTGGAAACACCAGGCCCCGGAGCAGGAGCGCTTCGCGGGAATCGACTACCAGGAACTCCATGCCGAGGTGGATGCGGCGAAGGGCGCGTGCGAGCGTGTGCGGGCGGCGGAGCTCTGGTTACGGGGCCTGCGACTGGAACGGGATCAGGCGGACCGGAAGCTTGCGAAGAAGCTGATGCGCGTGGCCGCCGGGGTAAGGGGAGAGCCCGCTTATGGCGAGGACTGCGGAGTTTACCGGGCGATGGGATTTGTGCCGCTCAGCGAGAACCGCAGCGGACGGCCACGGAAAAAGAAAGCCGCCAAGGCCCGTGAATGAGATAAGAGCTCTGATGGTGAGGCGGCACTCCAAGCCATGATCGAATCTTGACAATTCGCCGTTTCATCACAAATTTGTGACGTTATGAAGACAGCAACCGTCAGGGATTTACGCTACGATTTCCCGAAAATCGAAGCTTGGCTGGCTGGTGGCGAGGAAATCCTCATCACCAAGCATTCCAAACCCATCGCCCGGATTTCTTCGGAAATATCGGCGGAAAGGCCAATGCCGCCGCTGCCGGATTTTGCAGCCCGAAGGAAAGCCATCTGGGGTGATCGATTCTTCACCCAACAAGAGGTGGATGAAATGCGGGCGTTTGAAACTGGCGAACCATGACTCACTATGCCGACACGAGCTTTCTCTGCTCAATCTATCGAATTCAGGAACATTCCACCGTCGCCGATGTGATCCGTGAGTCCATGGACGAGCCACTGCATTTCACCAGCCTGCTGGAGTTTGAGTTTCTCCAAGCCATTGAACTCCAAATTTGGCTCCACTCGCGGGACAAAACCAAAGGCTACGCGCGGCGCGAGGCCGACCGCATGATCGCGGCTTGGGAAAGGGACATCGCCACCGGGATCAACCGCCTCGTTAGCTTCGACATGGATGCCGTGCTGCGCCACTCCCGCTCGCTCTCCGGCCAAACAGCCGCCAAGGGCGGCCACCGCACGCTCGACATCTTCCACGTGGCCACCGCGGTCCATCTCGGGGCGAGCCGGTTCCTGACATTCGACGCGCGCCAAAGGGCGCTCGCCATCCACGCCGGACTGGAAGTCCCGGAGTGATTCCGGTTAAGAATCCATGACGGATGAAATGGCTCGCACTCCTAACGCTGACCGCCGGGCTGCGAAATTGAAGGGACGGAGTGAGGAAACCGGGCGCCTAGTCAAGAAACGCAAGGTCTCTCGCGTCACGCGATTTCAGCACTCCTTTTCCTTGCCCGCCTCCACCCTGCCGCGCACTCTCCGCGCGTGGCGGACGAACTGGAAGAAAACCCCATGAGTGAACTGCTTCGGGCGCTGAACGCGGCCGATTGCTCGGCCTTGCTTGCCGCCGCCGAGGACATCCACTACGCCGACCTTGCGAATCTTTACGAGAATCTCGACGACGAGAAACGCGACCTGCTCCTGAAAACCATCGGCCCGGAGCTGGCCACCGATCTCGTCGCCGAGCTCCCCTACCCGCTCATCGAGGGCGCGCTGGATCATTTCAAGCCCGCACAGCTTCGCGTGTTGCTCGGAAACCTCTCCGACGACGACCGCGTGGACGTTTTCCAAGTCGTCAGCAAGGAAGCTCAGGTCCGTTTTTTCAGCCTGCTAGGCCCGCGCGACAAGGAGCTCACCCGCAACCTGCTCAAATACGAGGAAGACACCGCCGGCGGCCGGATGACCACCCACGTCGGCCGGATCACCGCCGACATGACGGTGAAACAAGCCATCACCGTGCTCCGCCGCGACCGCGATGACGCGGAGACGCTGGCCCGGATTTTCGTGGTGGACGAGCAAGGTCGCCTCGTCGGAAAAGTCCGCCTCCGCGACCTCGCCTTCAGCACCTGGGACACGCCGGTCCACGACATCATGGAAGCGGCGGACGAGTATGTCCTCGCCTCCGCCGACCAGGAGGAAGCCGCGCGGACCTTGTCGAAATACGACCTCATCGTGCTGCCCGTGGTCGATGAATTCCACCACCTGCTCGGCGTCATCACCTACGACGACGCGTTGGAAATTCTCCAGGAAGAGTCCACCGAGGACATCGAAAAACTCTCCGGTATCGGCGGCGAGCAATCCGACGTTTCCTATCTGAACACCAGCGTCGCCCTGCAATTCCGCCGCCGCGTCTCGTGGCTCGTGGGGCTGGCCTTCGTCTCGATCGGTTCGGGCTACGTGATGTATCGTTTCAGCGAGGTCTTGGAAAAAGCCTTCGTCCTCGCGCTGTTCCTGCCGATGGTCGTCGCCGCCGGCGGCAACTCCGGCGGACAAGCCGCCACCATGGTCATCCGGGCGATGGCGCTCGGAGAAATCAGCACCGGCAACGCGCTGCGGATCGCTTGGAAGGAGGCCCGCACCGGGGTGCTGCTAGGGCTCACGCTCGGCGTCACGATGGCGGCGTTCATCAGCTTCATCCTCCCCCACATGCAGCAGGGAACGGGCGCGGATTTCGATTTCCTCCACCTCGCCTTCGCTGTTTCCGCCGCGCTCACGGTCCAGGTCCTGTCGGCGACCGTGCTCGGCGCGTTGCTACCGATCGCCGCCCGCTCGATCAACCTCGACCCCGCCGTGGTTTCCGCGCCATCGCTCGCTTCCACCGTCGATGTTTCGGGCATGATGATTTACTTCACCATCGTCGGCGCGGTCCTGCGCCTGCATTGAGCGGCGCCTACATACAGGTCATTTCAAATCGCCCAGCCGCTGGCGGCACCACGCGAGCGCCTCGCTGTATTCCTCGCTCTTCGGGCGGGATGCCAGCAGGCTTTCCCACATGCCGACCGCGTCGGAGAATGCGTGAACAGCATCATCCTTGCGGTTGGCGAGTTGCAGCGCGTGACCGAGATCCCCGAGCAGATAGGCGCCGGAGCTCTGCAACTGCTCGGGCCGCGGGGCGGCGGCCGACCTCCCCGCTTCGAGCTTGCCGAGCAAGTCGCGGGCCTTCCGGATCAGCGCGATCTCCTCGTCGAGCCTGCCGGCCATGCCGAGCATCCGGCCCTTTTGCCACCATAACAGCGCCAGCCGATAGGAAACCATCGCGTTGCCGGGGGCGGACGCGCGGATGCCTTCGAGCATCCGGATCCCCTCGTCGTAGTCCGTCATCGCCTCGGCGGAAAATCCCCGGTCGCGCTGGATGCCGGCACGCAACCCGAGCTGGGAGGCTTTCCTTGAAACCGCTTCCGCATTGTCCGGCTGCTCGACCACCAGAAGGTCCAGCAGTTTCATCGCCTCGGTGGAGAGCTGTTCCGCGCCCGCGATGTCGCCGGAAAGCACGGTGGACTCCGCCATCGCCGCGTAGCATCCCGCCAGATCCAGGCGCAGCTGGAAATCACCGGGCTTTTCCTTCAGCAGTTTCGCCAACTCCACCGTGGCGAGCGACCGCACTTCACGCGCGTCTCCCAGACTTCCCATGCCTTCGAGGATCGTCGCGGATGACAAATAACAGGCGGCGAGCTCGGACCGCAGGATCGCCGCGTCAGGCCGCTGGTCGGCGATCCGGTTGAGGGTCTGCGTCGCCCGCATGAGTTGTTCCAACGCTTTCGCATCCTCGCCCCGCGCGGCCAATAATTTCGCCTCGTTGAAATCGAGGATGGCCAGCAGCTGGTCCAGACGCTCCGCATCCACCTCGGTCCGGGAAACCGCGGCGAGCGCCTTGCGCGCGGCGACGAACGAAGGCCCGGCCTCGGCGTCGCCGTTCGCCTGCCGGAGCAAGGCGAGAAGCAGCGAGTTCGTCGCCATGCGGAATTTCAAATCGGCATCCATCGGCAGGGCGGCCCACGCCGCGAGCGCTTCTCCCAGCCGCTTGCTGGCGAGAGGGGCATCGCCCGCAGCCAGTGAGATTTCCGAGAGTTGCAGCCGGGCCCGCGCCCGCTCGTCGGCCAAGGCGGAAATGTCCGCGGTGCGGGTGAGGAAATCCTGGAAATAGCGCTCCAGCCGTTTCAACCGCAGCTCGCGGCCGTCGAGCGGCGGCAGGCGGCGGTTGCCCTTTTCCATCGCCCATGCGAACAGGCGATCGCCGATCAAGCGCGACGCCTCCAGCCGCGCCATGGAAAGTTCCTGCTCGTAGCGGAGCGCCTGCTGCGCCTCGGCCATTTTCGCCTCGGCCTCCGACTGCGCGGCCTCGGCGGAATCCCGCGCCACGGTGAGCGCCTTCGCATCGTCTTTTCGCTCGCGGCGTTCCTTGATCAACTGCGAACCGGCCAACTGCCACAATCCGCCGAGCACCACGGCCGTGGCGGTGGCGGTTCCCGCGAAAAACAAGGTCCGCCAGGCGCGCCGTACCGCCCGGCGGCGCTGGTCCGTCAGCACCTCGCGCTCGGCGGCGAGCGTCGCCTTGTTTTCGATCGCGTCAAACCCCGCCGCCACTTCCATCATCGTCGCCGGGCGCTTCGCCGGGTCGAGCGGCAGGCAGCGGTCGATCCATTCGCGGAATCCCGCTTCCAGCGCGTTTTGTGCGGCATCCGGCCAGCTCACTTCCGGTTGGGAGTCGAGATTTCTGGCGATTTTCAAAAGGTCCGCCTGGATTCCGTCCTTGCGGATCACCCCCGCCGCCGGTGCGACGAAATCGAAGGTCTCGTGACATCTCGGAAAACGGCCGGTGAGGATGCGATAGGCCAGCACCCCGAACGAGAAAACGTCCCAGCGGTAGCCCGCCTCATCCAGATAGCCGGATGGATCGCGGAGCTGCTCCGGAGCCTGATAGAGCACCGCGTCCGTGAACTGGAAATCCTTCACGCCCGGCATGTTGCCCATCGTCCAGTCGCTCAGCAGGGCTTCGGCATCGTCGGTGAGAAAGACATTCCCCGGCTTCAAATTGCCGTGAGCCACGCGCCGCTGGTGCATCCCGGCGAGCGCGCGGGCCAGCGACCTCACCAATTTCCACGAGCCCATTCCGGGATGGTCGCCGAGCCGCATTTGCAAACTCCGAGGAGCCTCATCCGCCATTTGCGGCGTGAGCCAAAACGGCTGCTTCGCCTCGAAATTTCTCGAAATCACCGGTATCACTCCGGCCGGCCACCCGTCGGTTTCAAGCCGCCCGGTCATTTTTTCCAGAAGCTGCCGGGAGATCGCGCGGTCATCGAAAACCTTCGCCACCCGCTCCTCCTCCACCTCATAAACACGCCCGCAACCGCCGTAGCCGACCAGCTCCCCCAGTTCCAATCCATCGACTTTCGAAGCTTCCATCGGCAGCCCTTCTAAGTCACAAACCCCTCCGCGCCAATTCCGAAGGTGGAATTTTTGCCATCCCCTCAAACCCGCCGCAAGGACTCCCAAAGACCCGGGCAATCCACTTGAGCGCCACTCGTCCCACCGGAAAAAGCTCAGCCAGAACGCGAAAGAAGCCGGGCGTCCTTTGCCGGGCTAGCTGTTCATCTCTCAGTTCGTTTGATCCGGCACCCTCCGGAAATCCGAAATTCATCAAGATTCTGCTTGGCAAGCCGTGGCGGATCTTGCAATTTCCGCGCCCGCCCGCTTCCCGGGCACTCCAAAGAGCTTTAATACCATGGCCGTATCCATCCGACTCAACCGCAAGGGCACCAAAGACCGCCCTTACTATAAAATCGTTGCCGTTGACAGCCGCAAGCGTCGCGACGGCCGTTTCATCGAGCAACTCGGCACCTACGATCCACTTCTTGAAGGCGTGAATTACACCATCGACCTCGCGATCGCCGACAAATGGCTCGCCGTCGGTGCCAAGCCTTCCGAAACCGTGAACAGCATGATCCGCAAGGCTCGCACTGCTGCCGCCGCTCAGGCTTGATCCGCTGATTTTCTGAATTCTCAAAAACCGTGTCCCTGCCAAGGAACACGGTTTTTTGTTGGGTTGTTATCTTCCCTTCAAAGTTCGATGTTGAGCGTTCGATGTTCGATGTCCCCTCCCCCATTTGCTTCGAGCAGTTCATGGCGAAAGCCCTGCACGACCCCGAAACCGGCTACTACGCGAGGCGGATTTCCGGCGTCGGCCGGAACGGGGATTTCACCACCGCGCCGATGCTCTCGGATGCTCCGGCGCAAGCCATCGGCGCGTGGGCGGCACGGGCGATGCGTGAATCCGGCTGCCGGAACTTGATCGAAATCGGCCCCGGCGAAGGACGCCTCGCCGCCGGAGTCCTCAAAAACCTGCCGTGGCATCTGCGTTGGAAAACCCGGCTGCATCTGGTGGAAACCTCGGTCCCGCTCGCCGAGCGCCAGCGGAAACTGCTCGGAAATCGCGCCACCTGGCATCGCACCATGCGCGACGCCATCGCCGCCTGCGGAGGAAACGCCGTCATATTCTCCAACGAACTGGTGGACGCCTTCCCGGTCCGCAGATTTCAGAAAACCGCCGAAGGCTGGCAGGAACTCGCCGTCAGTTTCGACGAGCAGCGCCGCGCGCATGAATCGCTGCTCCCGCCCGCGCCGTTGCCGGACTCATCCGGATTTCTCGAAAGCCATCCGCCCGGCCAATGCATCGAAGTCCACGATTCCTACCGCCGCTATCTGGCGGAGTGGCTGCCGCTTTGGAAATCCGGGCGCATGCTCACCATCGACTACGGTGCCGCGGCGGAAACGCTCTATCACCGACGGCCCCGCGGAACCGTCCGCGCCTATCTTCTCCAACAGCGCCTCGAAGGCCCCGCGATCTATCAAAACCCCGGCCGCCAGGATCTCACCGCGGATGTCAATTTCACCGACCTCCAGAACTGGAGCCGACCGTGGATCAGCACGCAGCAAGTCATGAGCTTCGGCGAATTTCTCCAAGACGCGCCGGCTGAGTGCGGGCTGGCGTTTCTGGTGCTGGATCAAACGCGGTGAATCCGGCTGAGACAGCCGGGACAGATTCTCAATTCCGACCGCCCCGTCCCCTGCCACCGCCCCACATGCCGCGACCTTCGACGATGTTTTTCTTGGCCTCGTCCGATAGGGCGGTGGAAGCCTCCACATATGCCTTGGCCGCCACGGGATCCTCGCGCATCCAGCGCATCGCCGCCACTCCGACGGTGCGGTTGCGGTCGGCCTCGTCAGTGATGGTTGTGGCCACCTCGATCAACTCGGCAGGCGCGCCGGTGTTGTTACTCCAGACGTAGGATTGCACGGCGCTGTCGCGGACCGGACCGGGTTGGTAGGAATTGACGAACGCAAGCGCGGCAATCGGATTCTTGCCGATCATGGCCGGCATCAGCTGCCGCATCGCGTCGCGCTGGGCTTGTTCGCTGTCTTGTTCCTTGAGGAAATCCGCAGCCGCTTGGGGGTCCTTCCGCGCGAGATCCTCGACCACGTCGGAGATCAAGCGGTCCTTGGCATCGCCGGCTTCCATCGACGCCACCTGCTTGGCCGCCGCGGCCGGATCGTTGTTGGAAAGTCCGCCAATCGCGGAGGCGAGCGCCGCTGCTTGCTCGTCGGCCGGCAACGTGCGAATCCAAGTTTGGGCTTCGCCGAAATCAAGAGCGCCATACTGGGCGGCCACCGAGGCATAAGCTCCAGCCCTGTCAGCGGGATCCATTTTCCCAAGCATCTCCGCCGCCTTGCGGGGATCGGTCTTGGCGACTTCCCCGACAACGGCGGACATCGCGGCGGCCTTGCCCGTGGTGAGGGAATCGGCCCAAGCCAGCGCGGCGGCAGGGTCCTGACGCGCCCACTCGCTGGCGATGATCGACGACGCGCCCTGCCCACCCATCGGTCCGCGGCCGCCGCCCATCATGTCCATCATGGCGAACTCGCGCGGGTTTGCGGCGAAATATTTGGCGGCGTTGACCGGGTCCACGCTGGCCCAGCTTTGGAGAATGGTCGGACGGACAAAACCGCCCGCCATGCCCATGGTGCTGGAAAACGCCATGGCCGCCGTGGGATCGACTTCCGCCCACCGGCCGAACAACAGGAACGAGGCCAACATCCGCTCGTTCATCGGAAGACTTTCGAGTTTAGCCGCCTCTTCCGCGAGCTGCTCGGGAGTGAGGCCGGCATAGAAATCCAGAAGCGCCTGGGTGCGGTTCGAATTGCCAGGCATCCGGGCGATTTCGCCAACGCTGCCACCGGAATGGCTTTTTCTGGCATTCTCACCCGCGGAGGAACCGGCCGAGCGAGTGGACGCGCGCGTCCGCTGCGCCGGGTTCTCGATCGAAGAATCGTTCCCCGAGGCCGGACTTTT
This sequence comes from Luteolibacter sp., assembly GCF_058122085.1. Classification (NCBI taxonomy): domain Bacteria; kingdom Pseudomonadati; phylum Verrucomicrobiota; class Verrucomicrobiia; order Verrucomicrobiales; family Verrucomicrobiaceae; genus Luteolibacter; species Luteolibacter sp. The sequence goes on from NZ_JBIKBQ010000005.1 coordinate 17,705, forward strand.
ACCGGAAATATAACCGCCGGCAGCACCCACCACCAACGCCACAACAGGAACAACCCAGGATTTATTCATAAATGTAGGCGTTTGAACCATCCGGAATGCCGATGGTTGCGGTTTTCTTCAAAAAAAACCCGGCGCGGCGGCATTTGATTCATGTTCGTATTTCCGAAGTCGCAGGGTTCAATCTTTGCCTGTGAAAACCAACGCCGGACCGTCGGCTTTCAAGGTGACGGTGGATGCGAATCGCGCGATGCCCTCGGCAACTTTCGCCTGGATTTCATCCGCGCCAAGCGTGATGCGGACTCCTTCCGACAACCAGGAAAGTTTGACTTCGTTCAGCACGAGCTTGCCTTGGGCCAGCGTGAGCCGCGCGGACCAGGGTTTTCCCGACGGCTTTTTCTGCTCGAAACTCCCCCACCCTTCAGCGGCGGTGAATGGTGCTTTGAAATCGTCCGGGCCGACTTTCGGATCGAAGCCGATGACGCCCGCCGGACCGTTGTAGGAAAATCCGCAGGCGGCAAGGAACAGCGAGTAGCTGGCGTTGGCGCGGGCGTAGTGGTCGGAGCACTCGATCTCGTTGTAGGGATTCCGCTTCGAAGCCGAGTAGCGGTCATGGACGGAGCGGCCGATGGCGAGGCCGCGTACGGTAAGCGAGCGGGGGTCGGCGGGATTTTCCAGCAAGCCGCCGACGTCGTTGAATTCGGTGCTGCCTATCGCCGCGCCTTCCTGGACCATGTGCGCGGCGACCTGCCACTCGAAGCCGCTCATGCACTCGTTGAAATAGGCGTATTGCCAGTGTTTTTTGAAATCATCGCGCAGTCCGCCCTTGGGCCACGTGCACATGACAAGTCCGGCTTCGCTAGGCATGGCATAGAAACGGCCCAACGCGAAGGCCCGGCGGAAGCTGCCGATCTCGGGAACGAAGTTGTAGCGCCACAGGCTGTGCAACGCGGTGCGGATGTTCGCGGCGTCGTAGATGCGGCCGAGCCCGACCTGGGACGCCCACCATTGCCCGATGACCTGGTCGATATAACAGCCTTGGCCGACTCCGATCGCCGTAGCATGGGCGGGATCCTCGTCCTGGATGTAGAACTCGCCGTTGAAGAGCGTGGCGATTTTTTCCGCACCCATCGCGTGGACCTTTTCACACTTGCCAGCGAAGTCCTTGTCGCCCATTTCCAAGGCCATGCCACGGCCAGCTAACAGCGAAGCAAGATAAAGCGAACAGAGGCAGTGGACCTTGCCATACCACTCGGCGTCGAGCGTGTTGTGCTGTTTCCCGTCGAGCAGTCCATCGAGTCCGCCGCGCCCCTCCTCATCGAAGCGGACGAGCCACTCCAGCGCGCGCTTGGCGCCGGGCCAGACGCGTTTCAGGAACTCGCTATCCGCCGAGCCGAGATGCTCGCGCCAGGTGCGGAGGATGATGCCGGTCTGCGAGTCGATGGCGACGGTGTTCGCCGCCTCCGCGCGGAAACGGATGCTGCCATCCGGGTTGATGGCGACCCCGAAATCGGTGACCTCGCGCAGGTTCCTCTCGATGTCGGGAAACAAGCGCGCGACGCCCTGCGCGTAGTGCCAGACGTGCGCGCAGGTGCCCGGGCAGCAGCCGACGCCTTCCCACGCCCAGAAGCGGCGGTCGGCGAAGACGTGGCAGTTGGTGGTTTGAAGGGTGTTGGTCGTTAGGATGGAGCGATCGAGCAACCATTGCGGAAGCGTGGAGTCGTTCCAGGTGGCGACCCAGCGCATCGTGGCGGCGCGCAGCTCGTCGAAACGATCCGCCACATGCCGGGCAACGGCTGCGGCATCGGCGAAACGGGTGGTGTGGTGAGGCACTTGCTTGCCAGCTCCGGGCAGCGCCTTCATGTTGGGGAAATGCCAGGTGAGGAGAAAACGGAACGTGGTCTTTTCGCCGGGCTGGAGCTGAAATCCGGCGCTGAGTTGATCGGTGGAGTTGGTTTCCGTTTTCGAAGCATCGCCTAGCAGGGTGAGCGCGGCGGTGCCGAAGTCACCGGCGCTGGCGCTGGTGCCGGCGTCTTCAGGCGGTTCGTGGAGCAGGATGGTCCGTCCGTTTTCCCTGAGGACCCGCGAGGTGGGCTTGGGGCCGGATGGCTGGCGCGAGTGGATCAGCACGGGGTTTTCCCACAGCCCGGCGAGGCGTCCCTTGACAGGCTTGTCGCTGCGGTTTTCCACCGTGTATTCCATGAGGGTGACTGGCAGGGACGAGTCGTCGGTGGCGAGCGGGATGAAGGGCGTCCACGATTCCAGCTTCACGCTAACAGGTGAAGACGGGTCCGAGTAATCCACCATACCGATCGGCCAGCGCCCGGTGAAGGCAACCTTCTCCCAGCCGGTTAGATCGAGCGGCCGGGATTGTGGATCGCCGTCGAGGGTGAGCGTGAAGCCTTGTTTGAAAGGGTTTGGCTGGTTGTCGGCGGTCGGCGGGCTGATGTAGTTCGAGCCGTCGCGCTCCCGCACGCCTTTTCCCGCCCTTTCGATGTTTTCGAGTCCTTGCGGGACCTTCGTCTTGTTGGGAACGACTCCTTCGTGGGGCCGGTGGAAAATGTCCCACACGTAGAGCCGGCCATCTCCGGATAGATAGACCGTGCCACAGCCGATGCCGCCGACGGTCATGCCGATGTTCGGCAAATGGGATTTCTCGCTCGTCCGGATGCCGGCGTCCTCCGCCACGCCGCGCTTCGCCAGCGACAAGGCCCAGGCGGCGGCGAGCTCCTTTCGCGCGGGGACGATTCTCAAATAGATCGAGCTGATCGACTCTGCGGAGCGTCCGAACGACGGAGAAAACGCCCCGGAAAACGCGGTGGCGGCGGTGAGCTTGAGGAACTGGCGGCGCTGGGTGAGGTCGGTCATGGGGAAAGATGGTTTTCGGCGGATCAATCGCGACCCATGGAACGCAGGGAATACGCCGTATATTTCCGCAAATCTGTGGAAATCGCCGGGAAAAATAGTCGCAACGCCGGAGAATCCATCTGACACTCATGCCAATTCCCACCATGAACAAAACCCTGATGCGCCTATCAACCGTCGTTTCCCTCGGGACCGGCATCGCCCAATCCGCGTCCACTTACGAGGAGGATGTCGCGTTTCTCAAAAAACACACGCCGATCATCGAGCTTTCCGCCGGAGGCTCGCGGGTCGCCATCGCCCCGGCGTATCAAGGCCGCGTGATGACCTCCGCAGCGGCCGGGCCGGAGAGTCCCGCCTTCGGATGGATGAATCCGGAAGTCATCGCGACCGGCATCAAGCCGGAGGCCGAACGCGCCGACTTGGCGAAACATATCCACGTCTTCGGCGGCGAGGAACGCCTGTGGTTCGGGCCGGAAGGCGGGCCGTTCGCGTTGTTTTTTCCGCCGAAGGTCGAGCAGGTTTTCGCCAACTGGAAGACGCCGCCGGTGATGGACACGGAAGTTTTCGAGGTGGTCGGGAAGCCATCGCCGACGGAGGCGACGTTTTCGAAATCCTTCCAACTGCCGAATCGCGCGGGCAGCGTTTTTTCGATGGACGTCCGGAGAACCATCACCCTCGCCTCCGGCGCCGAGCTCGCGCAAACCCTCGGCAAGCCGCTGCCGGAGGGCGTCCAGGCCGTCGCCTACACCACCGCGAATGCCGTGAAAAACTCCGGGGAAAATGCATGGACCCGCGAAACAGGCGCTCCCTCGATCTGGCTGCTCGGCATGTTCAAGCCTACGCCTCGGACGACAATTGTCATCCCATTCAAGCCCGGCGACGCCTCCGAACTGGGACCTCGGGCGAACACCGAATACTTCGGAAAAATCCCGGACAGCCGCATCGCTTATGGAGAATCGACGGTTTTCTTCAAAGGCGACGGCACCGAGCGCGGCAAACTCGGCATTCCGCCAAAGCGCTCGAAGGCCGTCGCCGGCAGTTGGCAGGCGGATACCGGCACGCTGACGATTGTGGTGATCCAACCCTCGAAAAACACCGCCAGCGAGTCGTGGCCCTACGTCGATTCCCAATGGAAAGAAGACGTGGATCCCTTCGGCGGCGATCTGATCAACTCTTACAACGACGGCCCGCCCGAGCCCGGAGCCAAGCCGCTGGGGCCGTTTTACGAATTGGAATCATCGAGTCCCGCGCTGCTGCTCAAGCCCGGCGAGTCCCACACCCACACCCAGACGACCGTCCACCTAACCGGGAATCGCGAGACGCTCGACGCCATCGCCGTCAGCGCGCTGGGAGTCGGTTTGGACGCCATCGAAAGAGCCTTGCCCTGAGGACCTTGGGAGACGCTTTCTCTCACTGGAACTGGCCGAGGGGATTGCGTGGAGCCCCCCAACGTCACTCCCAGCTGCCCGAACTTTATTAATAAGGCTGAAATATTTCGCTGGATGCGGAAAATGATTTCAGTTAAGGGACTTGCATCTGTTTCACCCTCTCAACATATGGCAGCACCTGGCGAACACACCCACCACATCAAGATCCGCTCGACCCAAATGGAAATGTCGTCCGCGGGCAGCTCCAGCCGCGACGAGGATTACGACCGCAAACTCAAGGACGCGCAGGACGAACTCGACCGGATCCAGCTCCAGCGCGAGGAACTCGAGCGCAAGAAAAGCGAGCTCGAGGAGCTCACCACCCGCAAGCGCGGTTTCCTTTCCCAGCAAGTCGAACTCACCGAAAAGCTCACTTCCTCGCTCACTCTAATCGACCGCGAGTTGTTTGAAATGCGCCAGGAGGCGGAGGACCTGGAACAATGCCGGACCTGCTTCGCCGCGCACCTCGACAAGATCCAGAAATTCAATCCCGAGAGCTGGAGCCGCGACTACCTTTCCGAGAAGCTCGAAAAAGCCTCGATGACCATCGACATCGCGGCGGATGAATACGACCAGGCCGCGGCGCATTTCGAAGGCAGCCGCAGCGGCGCGATTTTCGGCCGGGCCTCGAAACGCGGCCGCTCCGCAGGCAGCCGCCGCGCGGGGAGCTCGGAGTTCGTGGCGAACCTGCGCAACGGCTTCGCCTTCAACCTTCCACTCGTCGTCCTCGGCGGATTGGCGCTTCTCGTTTACCTCGCCAAATAGTCCAACCCACCCCGCACACCATGAGCCGCAGCACCCTTCTCAAAGAAGATCTGGAACTGAGCCAACTCCGTGAAGCGGAGCAACGGCTTCTCCTCCTCCAGAAGGAATGCGCGGAAATCCCCAGGAAGCTTGCCCAGGAGCAAATGGACCGGGCGTGCACGATGCCGCCACTCGCGGACATCGCGGACCGCATCCGGATGAAGGCGCACGGTGACCTCGTCTCCCGCGGAGAAGCGACTAACATCCTGCGCGATCAAAGCCGCAGCCTCATGCTCCTGGTGCTCCTGCTGGCAGCCACCGGCACCTTGATCTGGTGGGGCATCAGGTTGATGCAGGGCTGAGCGCCCTGACAAGCCGGTGATTTCGAAATTCACGGGCTTGCGCCGCGCGGCATCCGGGACAAGATGCGGCATGTCTCAAATCCCCGCATCCGTCGCCGCAGTCTCCTTGAGCTGCCTGCTCTCAGTTTTCGCCCAGCCAGCCGTGCCGGGATTCGACGCTGCCCGCGCCACCTTCTCCCATGATGGGGAAATGGACTTCGACGACAGCCCGGGGAGCCTATCAGTTTCGCGCTTCGAGCTCCGCTCGGTCTTGTCCAAGCCGATTGCGCCGGCGGACGGCCTGACGATTCTGCCGTTTTTCGAATACGAAGCGACGGATCTCGACTTCAACGACACGCCCGCCGCCTTCCCCATCGGCGACGAGGATCTACATTCCCTCAATCTCAGCGCCTTCGCCATCTCGATGCGCGAAGGCTCGCCTTGGATCTATGGCGGCTGGGCGCGGGCCGAGCTCGCCACGGATTTCCAAGACGTCGGGGAAGATGACTTTACCTTCGATCTCGGTGGTGGTGCCGGCTACCGCTTCAATGAGAAATTCACCCTCGGCTTCGGTGCCGTGGTGCTCAATCTCAACGGCGACACCCAGTTCTATCCGGGCATCGGCTTCGACTGGATGGTCAACGACCAGGTCCGCGTCGGCCTCTATGGCCCGACGTTCATCGCCGCTTTTTCCTTCGATGAAAACTGGCTCTTCAGCCTGCGCGGCGATGCCGGCGGCGGCATCTGGAACATCCGCGACGAGGGCGGCCAATCCCATTCCATCGACCTTTCATCCTACCGCCTCGGCGTCTATGCAAGCCGCCGCCTGTCAGGAAATTTCTGGCTCACCGCCGGAGCGGGTGCCACAGTCGGCAACGACATCCGCCTGACCGAGCCTGACGGCGACCGGCTTTTCAAACAAGACATGGACGCCGGGCTGTTCGCCCAAATCGCCCTGCGGATGAAGGCGTGGTGACCGGATCAAGCCTTCGCATTCAAGCGCGCTTCCAGCTCCGCCCACTGCGCCTGGCCGACGATATAACCGATGCAGCCCTCCTTGCCGCAGAGGCAGGGATGGTCTTCATAACAGTCCACATCGAAGCCATAGTCGAATGTCAACTCCTCGCCCGCGTTGATGTCGCAGAGCGAGTGAATGAAGATTTTCCGCCCCACGATCCACGCCTCGCAATTCGGCGCGCAGGAATGGTTGATCAGCCGCGCGGTATTCCACGGCACGTTGCCGTCGATGTCGTAATTTTTTGAAAGCGTGAAAATATAGACCGCAGCATCCCCCGTTTGGAGGGATTTGGCGTGCTGCGAATTCCCGCGGGTCTCGCTTTCCTGCTTGTCGATCAACTCGCCGACATACTCGATGATCTTCGTTTCCTTCGGGATGAACGTCGTCGCGTAAACGCCGCGGCCGTGGATTTCCGAGCCGCGGACCTCGCAGTATTTGCTCTGCCCCCGGTTCCACAAAGCGACGAGCTTGCGGTGCAACACCTTCTCCTCCGAAACAATCTTCTTCTTTGATGCCATGGCCGTGATACTAACGAGATTCGCGTTTTTCCAAAGGAGGAAGTTGGAGATCCTGCGGCAAGGTGCCGAACAAGCCGCGCAGGTCATTCACCGTCAGCCCGGAGCCGTCGATAAAAGTCCACTCGTTCCGGTCCTTGTCCGAGATCGCGATCTGGAAGCCGATGCTCTCGATCACCAGCGGCTTCGTCTCCCCTTTGCGGATAATCCGGAACTTCGTCACCGTCGGCACCAACACCAGCCACTTGGTGAAAATCAGGCTTTCGACCTCCACACCGTTGACCTTTTCCACCTTCTTGCCGGGCCCGACCTCATACGACCGCGGCTGGCCCTGGGGCTTGAAGGAAATCATGCTGATCCCCTGCTGCACCATCTGGCGGGCCACGCCGGCGAGTTGTTCTTCGAGTTTTTTCATGCCGCCCATCCGGTTGGCGGTGCGCTCCTTCCACAGCGGATTCATGCGCTCCACCGCCACCTGATAGCGGCCCATCACCACTTCGTCGCCCAGGTTCGCGACCGCGGCCGAGGCCGAGGCCACCACATCCGCCGGCGCGGCGGAGACGGGTGCGGAAGGAATTTCCTCCTTCGAAATCTTGGGCAACGGAGCCAGCGGCGGCGGGCCGCCCTGCGCGGATACATGGCCGGCGGCCAGCGCCATGACCGCCATACTAGGAACGAAAAACATCAATTTCACGCCGCATGGATGGCCGCTGTCCCGCCTCCCGTCAAGCTTGGCTGAATTCCGCTTGGATTTCCCGGCGGCTTTGCGTAATGCTCCCGCCCCCATGGCGAAACAGGCACTCGGAAAAGGACTCGGAGCACTCATTAAAAAAAGTGTCGCTCCATCGGCAACCGACGCCTTGATCGCGCCGGACGACTTCAAACGCGTCCGCGATGTCCCTCTCGACCACGTCGTTCCCAGCCCGCTGCAACCGCGCCTCCAGTTCGTCGAATCGCCCCTCGACGACCTGATGGAGTCGATCCGCCAGCACGGCATCATCCAGCCGCTCATCGTCCGGATGGTCGAAGGAAAATTCGAACTCATCGCCGGCGAACGCCGCTGGCGGGCCTCGAAAAAACTCGGCCTAACCACCGTGCCCGTCATCGAGCGCGAGGCCTCCGACCGCGACGTGCTGGAAATGGCGCTCATCGAGAACCTCCAGCGCGAGGACCTCAACCCGATGGAAGAAGCCGCCGGCTATGTCCGCCTCGCTGAGGAGTTTTCCCTCAAGCAGGATGAAATCGCCACCCGCGTCGGCAAGTCCCGCGCCAGCGTCGCCAACGCCATGCGCCTGCTCGGCCTGCACCTCGACGTGCAAATGCTCGTCGCCCAGGCCCGCCTAACCGTCGGCCACGCCAAGGCGATTCTCGCGATCAAGGACCACGACACCCAGCTGCTCGCCGCCGACCAGATCATCCGCCGCCAGCTCACCGTCCGGGCCACCGAAAAACTCGCCCAATCCTACCTCAACGGCGATTCCCACGAGCCCGGCGAGGCGAGAAAAGGCCCGGTCACCCGCGAGGTGGACATCCACGTCCGCGCCATCACCAACCGCCTCCGCGAGCACCTCGCCACCCACGTCGCCATCCAGCATTCCTCGAAAAAGGGCAAAATCGAAATCGAGTATTACGGCGACGACGACCTGCAGCGCCTCATCGAGCTGCTCGGCCTGCCGGGCGGCGATTGATTTCCCGCGTCACTCACACTTGCCCCCGGCATCTCCGCTTCTTTTCCTCCGCATGAAGGCCCTCTGACCGGAGACGGCCTTCGCTTGCGCTACCAGCCGCCTCCGGCGTTTTTCCTATTCGACCGATGCGCGTTTCCGGCACCGCTCGCGACATCCTGCTGGTCCCTGAACCCGGCACCGCATGGCGACGGTCAAGCCACCATGATCTCACCGATGGGAAGGCAACGCACCCTCAAGGGCCTGGCGACTCGGAACCCCACGTCGTCCTAACAAGTAGGTGTGTTTTCCTGGCTGCCAAGTGCCTGCGGTGAGCTCCTCATGCAGGCGCACGGCGTGCATTTCCCAGCGGGCGTGGAAGCGGGCGGCGGCGTGGCCGCTCATTTTCCCCTGCATCGCGGCGCGGGCGGCAGCCATTACGTTTTCCAGCGAGCAGACTTGCGGATGGAGGTTGTTGTTGGATTTCACCTTCCCAGCGCCTCGATGAATTCCTCCACGCTCACGCCCGCCTGTTTCAGGATGCCGGAAAGCGTGCCGATTTTGATCTCGGCATGCATGGGCACCACGCAACCGGCCTCATCCCGCTTCATCACCACACGGCTGCCGCGTTGGCGGGCTTCCTCAAAGCCGAGCTTCCCGAACGCCTTGCTGCATTCCCTCACTCTAACAACCGGCAACTTGGGCATGGGAAACTTCAAAACAGGTTAAGACCGCAGGTGCCTTCGACTTCATGGGGAAAACCTCCAGATACAGCTCAGTGGCCTCGCGCAGATTGCTTACGGCCTCATCAAAGGTCTCGCCCTGCGTGGTGGTTCCCGTTTCGGGATTGAAGGCCACGTAGCCGCCTTCTTCGGCTTCGGTAATGACGGCACTGAAAATCATGGGGGGAATGTGAATCAGCATGGAGGATTTGTCGAGGTCCGGCTTTTCAACCAGCCGCCGACCATCCGGCCGCATTCGTTGAGCTGGAGGGCGCTGAACTCGAATTGCAAGAGGTAGGGCGGATCCGGCCCGGTCCGCCCACTTTTCCGCCGAATGGCGGTGCCAATGAATCGCGGGCGAAGAGCGAAAGAAATGCTCTAATCCATGGCCTTTGCGGGCGCATTTCACCCTCGGGGGCAGTCAGGGCGGGGCGAGGCCGCCCGGCCCTACCACGCGTTCCAGAACCCACTTGGCGTAGGCATACCACTTGACGAGGACCAGTGGCGCGTCATTGGCAGGTTGTTTCATTTTTCAGGAAAAAATTTCGTCCGCCTGCGGCGGAAGGGTTTGTAGCGGCGTCTCTATGAGCGTCGCAGCCAATGATAAAGAGCGAAGGCGCTCTTCATGCGCAATCGACGGTCACAGACCGCCGCTACAAAGCACCTCATTGGCTTGGTGGACAGGAGTGTCCACCCTCCTCATTCAAAAGGACAAAGGGACAAAGGATCAAAGGGGAGAACTAACGCTTTCGGCGGGCGAACATCACCACGCTGGTCAACATCGACAGGAGCATCGACGTTGGTTCAGGGACACTGGCGACACGGAACCCGATGCTGCCGAACTCGCCCGTGGGGTCGCCGTAGTTGCGAAACGAGGAGAGCAAGTCTTTAGGGTCCCCGCAGTAGAACAAATGCGCCTTCCTTGATGGAAAAATGTTACGCTGCGAGGGTTGACCCCAGAAACTGACCCCAGAAACAGGGGGCTGATGCGCCAATTTCGTGCGGGATCAGCACCGGGCGACAAGAGGATTCTTTCGTCACTCGCGCTTGCCCCCAAGCCCGTCACGGTTTAGCAAACGGCATCAAACGACGTTCCTTCAGCCTTCTCCTCGCCCGGCGGTATCTCAATCCCCGCCGCTCCATGCTGTCCTCGTTCAGCCTGATCTCGCTGCTCGGCGTGATGCTCGGCGTGCTGGTGCTGGTGGTCGTCATGGCCGTTTACTCCGGCTTGGAGCGCAACGTCAAGGAACGCCTGCTAGGCTTCACCCCCCACGTCCTGCTGAACCAAACCGGCAACTCGCCGGATGGCCGGATGACCGATTGGGCGGCCGCCGCCGCGAAAGCGAAGACACTTCCCCACGTCGAATCCGCCACCGCCTACGTCTCGGACAACGTCATCGTCGACGTCCAGTCCTGGCAGCGTCCGGTCCTGTTCCGCGGCATCGACACCTCGGACCCCGCTCAAGTCGCGGGCATCGCCAAGATGCTCGATCTCGAAAACCATCCCGCCTCCACGGCCGATCTCGGGATCGACGACCGCGTGATCATTTCCTCGATCCTCGCCGAGCAGCTCCAGCTCAGCGTGGGCGACAAGCTCCGGCTCTACTCCACCCGCAATTTCGAGGAAGTCATGCGCGCCTACAAAGCCACGGAAAACCCGCCCGTGCGCGAGGCCTTCGCCGAGGCGTGGAAAACCAACACCACCACCCTCGCCAGCGCGTGGCAGTCCGACGGCGAGAAATTCACACTCCCCTTCGGTGCCTACCGCGAGACCTACGCCGCGTTCGAAACCATCCTCGCCGAAGACATCCGCGAACCCGAGCACGAGCTCCTCGCCAGCATTCTCATCGCCATGGATTCCTCGGAAAAGGACGACACCGCCCAGATCTTCCGCTTCACCGCCGAGGCCAAATCCGAAATCGAAAAAGCCATCGCCGACCTCAACACCACCGACGCCGGGAAGATGGACGGCGAGACGCTCAAAGGCCTCAAAAGCGTGGTCCTGCCGAAAGAAGCCGAAGTCACCGGTGTCTATCAAGCCTCGCAGATGGCCGTGACGCCCGACCTTTTCGTCCCCCTCCCCCTCGCCCAGGATCTCGCAGGACTCGGCCAGGCCGTGCAAGGAATCGCGCTGCGTCTCGACGATCCCTACAACGCGGAAACCTTCGCCGCCGAGGCCCGCCAGACGCTCGGAGACGACTGGTCGCTCCTCACCTGGGGCCAGCAATACCAGTCCTTTTTTTCCCTCATCGAGCAACAGCGCGGCATGATGTATTTCATGCTCTCCTTCATCATTCTCATCTCCGCCTTCTCGATGATGGCCGTCATGTTCACCGTCACCATCCAGAAGCGGAGGGAAATCGGCGTCATGAAAGCCCTCGGCGCGGCACCCGGCCAGATCGTCCGCGTCTTCCTCTATCAGGGGATGATCCTCGGCACGCTCGGCGCCATCCTCGGCGTCGGACTCGGCCGCGTGGTCATCCATTTCCGCGGGGAAATCCAAGCCGTCCTCCGCGGCATCGGCTTCGATCCCTTCGCCGCCTCGTTCACCGGCTTCACCATCCTGCCTGCCCATAACAACCCGCTCGAGCAGGCTGTTTTCGCCCTCATGGCCTTCATCCTCTGCTCGCTCGCCGCGCTCGTTCCCGCCTTCTTTGCCGCCCGCAGCGACGCGGCCAAATCCCTGCGCAACCTCTAACTCATGGACATCTGGATCATTCGCAACGGCGAGAAAGCCGGCCCCATCCACGATTTCGAAATCCGCCGGAAAATCGAAACCGGCGAGTTGCCCGCCACCACGCCCGCCTGGCACGAAGGGCTCGACGCATGGAAGCCTCTTATTGAAATCGACCTCTTCACCCGCGAATTCGAACTGGCCGCCATTCCCAGCCCCCCCGAAAACCCTCCGGGTCAAATCCTCCCGCCGCCGCTGCCCCGAAAAGCCGTCTATGGCAGGCGTTTCTGGGCCCGCTGGTTCGATCTCTATCTCTACTCCGGTTTTTGGTGGCTCGCCATGTGGGCCGTCGGCCAGGACATCGAAGCCGCCCTTCTCAATCCGTGGGTGATGTTCTTCCAGTGCGTGCCGTGGTTCGCCCTCGAAGCCCTGCTCATCCACAAATTCGGCACCACTCCGGGGAAATGGCTGCTCGGCCTCCAAGTCACTAACAAAGACGGCACGCCGCTTGATCTCGCCGCCGCCATCCGCCGCTCCCTGCGCGTCATGTTCAGCGGCGTCGGCTTCGGCTGGGGCCTGCTCGCGGTCTTTTGCCAGGCCCTCAGCCTGTTCACCGCCAAACGCCTCGGAGCGCCCCTCTGGGATCACAGCGGCGGCCACCAGGTCATCGCCAGCCCGCTGAGCCCCTTCCGCCTCGTCGCGCTCGTCGTCCTGTTCGCCGGCGCGCTCCAGTTGCAGATGATCGTCGTTTCACCCTACCTGTTCGAAATGGCCGGGAAATCGTTCCCCTCCCTCAAGGAGCAATACGAGAAAAACCCGCCCTGGCATCTGCCGGAGCGGTCCAAGGAGCCCTAACCGCTCCCCGCCCCGCAAGCTCCATAAAAGTGCCGGTCTTTCCAAAAATCAGCTTGCCAACCCCGCCATCCGCTTTTATTCGTCCCGCCCCCGCATGCGGGAAATGAAGGCGAGGATAGCTCAGTTGGTAGAGCAGTTGGCTTTTAATCAATTGGTCCTGGGTTCGAGTCCCAGTCCTCGTACTTCCTTCATCACACGCTTGCGACTTCAAGCCGTTCCAGCTTCACCTCACATTTGAGGAATGCCGTGTGTGAATCAAACCGTGCGTTGCTTCCCGCGTTTGCGCGCGGAGACCATGCCAAACCGCCGCTCGCTTTTGCCGGGTTGGCAGGAATGAAAGCTGGATTCCACCGCCAAACTCCGTGCATCTTCCACGCATGACCGCTGCCGCCGCTGGATTTTCGATGCCCCCCGAATGGTCGCCCCAGGAAGCGGTGTGGCTTTCCTGGCCGGTGGAGGATCCGCGCCATTGGGGCGGGGCCAAGCGGGAAATGATCCGGGCGAAATTCGCCGAGATCGCCGCCGCCATTTCGCGCTTCGAACCGGTGCGGATCAACGCGCCGGGCGCGGACCACGCCGCCATCGCCGCCGCCTGCAACCGGGCGAAAGCCGTGCCGGAGCGGGTGCAGCTTTTCGACCACCCCCACAACGACGTCTGGTGCCGCGACCACGGGCCGATTTTCGTGAAGCACGCCGAGACGGGCGAGGTGGCGGTGACGGACTGGGGGTTCAACGCCTGGGGCGGGAAATTCCCGCCGTGGGATCAGGACAACGCCATCCCCGGCCGCATCGCCGCATCGCTCGGCAAGCGCTGTTTCAAGGGCGGCATGATCCTCGAAGGCGGGGCCATTGAAATCAACGGTGCCGGCCAGCTCCTCACCACCGAGGCGGTGTTGCTCAATCCCAACCGGAACCCCAACCTCAGCCGCGAGCAGATCGAACAACGCCTCCGCGACGGCCTCGGCGTTTCGGAAATCCTCTGGCTCAAACAAGGCATCGAGGGCGACGACACCGACGGCCACATCGACGACCTCGCCAGATTCGTCGATCCACAAACCCTCCTCGCCTGCATCGACCCCGGCGGGGCTAACCAACAAATCCTCGGCGAAAACCTCAGCCGCCTGCGCGCCTTCACCGGGCCAAACGGACGCGCCTTCGACGTCCTGGAAATCCCCCTGCCCGAGGCCTGCGAAGTCGCCGGCTGGCGGCTCCCCGTGCTGCCCGCGTCCTACGTGAATTTCCTCATCGTCAACGGCGGCGTGTTAGTCCCCACCTTCCGCCAACTCAAAAACGACGACCGCGCGCTCGGCATGATCCGCGAGTTGTTCCCGGACCGCGAGATCACCGGCATCGACTGCCTCGACCTCGTGGAAGAAGGCGGCACGCTGCACTGCATTTCGCAGCAGCAACCCGCCTGATGACCGACTCGTCCTCTTCAAACATAGCCCAACCGAAGCCTTGGACTACGTTGGCGCATCCGCGGGTATCTTTCGGCGGAATCCCTTCGTCCTTGCGTGACGAGCTCAGTCCGTGGCTTGATCGGTGGCATGAAGGCTTACCTTGATTTGATGCGCGACGTGCTGGAGAACGGCGAGGAGCGCTCCGACCGGACGGGCACGGGGACGATTTCGGTTTTCGGACGGCAGGCGCGCTATGATCTGCGCCAGGGATTTCCCTGCGTGACGACGAAGAAGCTGCACCTGCGCTCGATCATCCACGAGCTGTTATGGTTCCTCCGCGGGGAAACCAACACCCGCTATCTGAAGGAAAACGGCGTGACGATCTGGGACGAATGGGCGGACGCCGAGGGCGAGCTCGGCCCGGTTTACGGCAAACAATGGCGCGCCTGGCCCACGCCGGAGGGCCGGACGATCGACCAGATCCACCTGCTGATCGACGGCTTGCTGGGAAATCCGCACTCGCGGCGGCACATCGTGTCCGCCTGGAACGTCGGGCAAATCCATCAGATGGCGCTGCCGCCCTGCCACTTGCTGTTTCAATTTTATGTCCACGAACCGACTGACGGCGGCCGCCCCGGCCTCTCGTGCCAGCTCTATCAACGCAGCGCGGATTTGTTTCTCGGAGTCCCCTTCAACATCGCGTCCTACGCCTTGCTGACGAAAATGGTCGCCCACGTCTGCAACTACGAGGCGCGGGATTTCGTCCACACCTTCGGCGATCTCCACCTTTATTCGAATCACCTGGTGCAGACTGAACTCCAGCTCTCCCGCGAGCCGCGCGCCTTGCCGAGCTTGTGGCTGAACCCGGACGTGAGGGACATCGACGCGTTCACCATCGACGACATCCGTTTGGAGAATTACGATCCGCACCCGCACATCAAGGCCCCTGTCGCCATTTGAAAATGAGCATCCGCCTGACCGCCATCGTCGCGATGACCCCGGATCGCGTGATCGGCCGGGCCGGAACGCTGCCTTGGCATTTGCCGGAGGATCTCGCGTTTTTCAAACGGACCACCTCCGGCCACCCGATCGTGATGGGCCGGAAAACCTACGAATCCATCGGCCGCCCGCTGCCGAAGCGCCGGAACATCGTGCTGACCCGCGATCCAAACTGGTCGGCCGAGGGCGTGGAGGTGATCCACCGGCCCGAGGAACTCGAAACGCTGCCGGGAATCGAGGGCCAGGTCTTCATCATCGGCGGCTCGGAAATCTACGCGGCGTTTCTGCCGCTGCTGGATGATCTGCTGGTCAGTCACGTTTTCGAAAGCCACCCGGGCGACACCCGCCTGCCGGAATTTGAATCCGGATTCCCACAGTCGGAGATTTTGGAAACGCACGCCGCGTTCGAGGTGCGGCGGCACTTCCGCTGAGCCGGGCTTTGCTGCCGAGTTTCGGCTTGCAACTCAAATTCCTCTGCATTAATAGTCCCGGCACAGCTTCTGACGAAAGAAAGGAGTGGGTCTCGCACCCACTCTTTTGCGTCTCCGGACATCAGCAGCGCGATCGCAGACAACGCCAGTTATGACCAACGATATCGTCGCCCTCATTGAGTATTACGAAAAGGAAAAAGGCATCGACCGAGACAAGGTCGTCGCCGCGCTGGAGTTCGCCTTCATTTCCGCCTACCGCAAGATGGTTCCCGGCGCCGATGCCATCGAAACGCTGCGTGCCGAGGTGAACACCAAGAAGGGCGAAACCCGGATTTTTGCCTTGCTCACCGTGGTGGCCGATGAGGACTACTCGGACAAATTCAACGAAGTCCCCCTTTCCACAGCGATCAAGAAAAACCCTGAAGCCCAGGTCGGCGAGATCCAGGAATTCAACGTCACGCCCAAGGATTTCGGCCGCATCGCCGTGCAGACCGCCAAGCAGACGATGATGCAGCGCCTCCGCCAGGCGGAGAAGGAAATGATTTACGAGGAATTCAAGGACCGCGCCGGCGACGTGGTTTCCGGCACCGTCCGCCGCTTCGAGCGCAACGACGTGATGATCGACCTCGGCAAGTTCGAGGGCATCATGCCGAACCGCGAACGCGTGCAGGGCGAGGACTACAACATCGGCGACCGCATCCGTTGCTACGTGCTCGCCGTCGAAAACGAAGGCCGCGGCCCGGAAATCATCCTTTCCCGCAGCCACCCGAACTTCGTCCGCCGTCTGTTCGAAGCCGAGGTGAACGAAATTTCCGACCACACCGTGGAAATCCGCGGCATCGCCCGCGAAGCCGGATTCCGCACCAAAGTCGCCGTCTGGAGCAGCGACCCGAAGGTCGATCCTGTCGGTGCCTGCGTCGGCATGCGCGGCGCCCGCGTCAAAAACATCGTCCGCGAACTCAACAACGAGAAGGTCGACATCATCCGCTGGAGCGAGGACCCGAAGGAATTCGTCCGCGAGGCGCTCAAGCCTGCGGAACTCCGCTCGATCACCGTGGACGAGGCAAACCACGTGGTTCACGTCACCGTCGATGAGGCCGACCTCAGCAAAGCCATCGGCCGCAAGGGCCAGAACGCCCGCCTCTCCTCCCGCCTGATGGGCTGGGACGTCCAAGTCCGCCGCGACGAGTCGAAGGAAGAACAATTCAAAGAAAAAATCGGTGGCGCCGCCCACACGCTCGCCGACCAACTTGGCATCACCGACGAACTGGCAGGCAAGCTCACCCTTGCCGGCGGTTTCAACCCCGAGATGGTGATCGACATGCCGGCCGACTACATCGCCGCCGCGCTTGAGATCACCGAGGAAGCCGCCGAGGCGATCCTCGTTCGCGCTCACGGCATCGTCAGCGGCACCGCCGCCGCCGCCTCTAACGACTGATTTCCCACCTGCCCATTATTCCCACTTCAACTCTTCCACGAACTCTGCAAAGCCGGATGCCCGAAAATAGCGACAGCTCTCCCAAGAAAACCAAGGTTCTCGATCTTCTCGAAGCAACCAAGAAACCTTCGCGCCGCGAGCGCCAGCGCAAGGAGGCAGAAGTCGTCCCGCCAGCTCCGAGCGTCCTCGACGCCCAAAAAGCCAACGCGCTCGATCTCTTCGCCGAGGAGAAAAAGCCGAAAGTCCGCAAGAGCACCCGCACCGGCAAGGCCGTCCTCGGAACGATTTCCAAAATCCTCGACGCCGAGGAACCAACCGTCGCCAAGGAAGCGGAGGTCGTCGCGGCTCCCGCCCCGGTCGCAGTTGAAGCCGTCGCTCACAGCACTGCCGAAGAAGTTTCCGACGATCCGAAGCTGATCGTCATCAAGCCCCCGATCCTGGTTCCAGCCTTGGCCGCCCGCCTCGGGCTGAAGCCGTTCAACATCATGGCGGACCTGATCAAGATCGGCGTCTTCCCGGCTCCGAACCAGCCGCTTGAGCCTGAGATCGCCGCCAAGATTTGTGAAATCCACGGCTTCGTTTTCGAACGCGAAAAGCGCGACAAGGACAAGGGCGTCCACAAGGAAGTCGTCGTCATCAAAGAGCCGGAAATCGTCGTCGAGGAACCCGTCGATTTGCTCAAATACCGCCCGCCCATCGTCACGATCATGGGCCACGTGGACCACGGCAAAACCTCGATCCTCGACTTCTTCCGCAAGTCCAAGGTCGTCTCCGGCGAAGCGGGTGGCATCACCCAGCACATCGGAGCCTATCAGGTCATCCACAACGACCAGGAAATCACCTTCCTCGACACTCCCGGCCACGCCATTTTCTCCGACATGCGGGCTCGCGGCGCGGACATCACCGACATCGTCGTGCTGGTTGTCGCCGCCAATGACGGGATCATGCCGCAAACGATCGAGGCGATCAAACACGCCAAGAAAGCGAAGAAGACCATCATTGTCGCCATCAACAAGTGCGACCTTCCGTCTGCCAACGTGGACCGGGTGAAATCCCAACTCGCCGAGAACGGCCTGCAAACCACCGACTTTGGTGGCGACACCGAGTTCGCCGAGGTTTCCGCAGTGACCGGCAAGGGCATGGAAACGCTGCTGGAACTCATCGCGCTCCAAGCCGAAGTGCTCGAGCTCAAGGCCAATCCAAAAGCCACCGCCCGCGCCGCTGTCATCGAGGCCCGCGTGGTTCCCGGCCGCGGCACCACCGCCACGGTCATCGTCGAGTCCGGCACGCTCAAGGTCGGCACTCCCTTCATCTGCGGCCCCTACGCCGGCAAGGTTCGCTCGCTCATTAACGACAGAGGCGTGGCCATCAAGTCCGCCCACCCCGGCATGCCGGTGGAGGTCATCGGCTTTGAAGAACTTCCCAACGTCGGCGACCATCTCACCGAGATGAAAACCGAGCGCGAGGCGAAAGCCCTCGCCAACGAACGCCAGGAAGCGCAGCGACTCGTCCGCCTCAAACCGCAGCACCGCAACCGGATGGAGGACCTCTACTCGATGGTCCGCGACGGCGGCGGCAAGGCCCAGCTCAAGCTGATCCTCAAATGCGACGTGCAAGGCTCCGTCGAGGCAATCAGGAAGGCCGTGCTCGACATCAAGTCCGACAAGGTCGAGACCTCGTTCATCACCGCCGCCGCCGGCCCGATCACCGAGTCGGACATTTCCTACGCCGCCTCCACCGATGCGATCATCCTCGGCTTCAACGTCAAGGTGGAAGCTAAGGCAGTGAAATCCGCCAAGGCCGCCAACGTCGACATCAAACTCTACTCGGTCGTTTACGAACTCATCGACCAGGTCCGCGAGGCCATGCTCGGTCTGTTGGAACCGCTCACCCGCGAGACCGTCATCGGCCACGCCGAAGTCCGCCAGATTTTCAAACTCAACCGCGGCCGCGTCGCTGGCTCGTTCGTCACCGACGGCCGCATCCACCGCAAGGCCCACGCCCGCGTCATCCGCGGCGGCATCCCGGTTTTCGACGGCCGGATGTCCACGCTCCGCCGCTTCAAAGACGAGGTCGAGGAAGTCCGCACCAACTTCGAATGCGGCATCCGTCTCGGCGAGTTCAACGAGTATCAGGAAGGCGACATCATCGAGTGCTACAAACTCGAGAAATACGCACAAACGCTCTAAGAAGTGCCGAGTGATCAGTGAACAGTGATCAGGAAACATCCCTGATTCATTGCTCTTCATCTGATCACTGATCACTGATCACTTTAACTTATCCCCATGTCCCGCCGTCTTGATCGAGTCAACGAACTCCTCCGCCGCGAAATCGGCAACGTCATTCAGAAAGACTACGAATGGCACAACCGCCTGGTGACCGTTAGCGATGTCGAGGTCACGCAGGATTTGAAAGAGGGCAAAGTCTGGATCGGCGTGCTCGGCGGCGAGGCCAACTCCGTGATTACGAAATTGAACAAGGACCACGGTGCCATCCAGTCCAAGGTCATGAAGCGCGTGGTCCTCAAATCCACGCCGGTTCTCCGCTTCCACCACGATGCCTCCGCGGTCCGCGGCGTGGAAATCGTCAACCTCCTCGAAGAGGTGGACAAGATTCCGAAGGCCCCGGAAGAAGACGTCCAGCAGGCCTGACCCCCGGTTGCGAAAGATTCCGGCAGCGGGCTCCGTATCCCGTGCAGGATGAAACGACCTGAATTCCAGCTGGCAACGGCCGTGCTCGTGATCGCCTGCAACCTGCCGGCCACCGTGCGCGCCCAGATTCCTCTCAAGACGCCGGCCGGCGAGATGCTGCTGTTCAAATCCAGCGCCGCCTCGCGGGTGGTGGAGAAAGTCCGCTCCGAGGCGCAGGGCGTGATGGTTGAAATCTCCGTCAAGGTCGGCGACCCCGTCGGAAAAGGCCAAGTGCTCGGCCATCTGGAACTGGACGCCACCAAGCTCCAACTCGACCTTGCAAGACACGCCATGGAATCCAAAAGCAACGTCGAAGCCGCCCGCCATCAGGCCGAGGCGTGGGCGGTGACCCGCGAGGAAACCGAGGAGGCGGTGCACAAGCGCGAAATGAAGGAATCCCGCCTGAACTGGGCATCCGCCATGGAGCAGATGCACCAAGGCAACCACGAAATCCAGTTAGACATCGAGAAGACGCAAGTGATCCAGTACGAATATTGGAAACGCCAATACGAGAAGCGCTTCCTGCGGGCTCCGGTGGCCGGCATCGTCTCCGAGGTGGTCGTGGAACCCGGCAAGGCGGTCAACTTCGCGACCCATGTTTTCACGATCAGCAATGACGACGACTACATGATCTCAGTCCCCGTCCCCGCACTGCTCGCCGCGGCCGCCGTGACCGAGACCACGCTCCCCGTGCGCTCCGAGGACGGGAAGTCCGTCAGCCGCGCGAAGGTGGACAGCGTGACCGACGACCCCCGCACGACGGGTGGGAAAACCCTTCGCTTGTTAGTCCATGCCGCCGATTTCCCCGCGCTGATCCGGGCGAAACTCAAGGGCATGAAATTCGACGTCCTGCTGCCCGAAGTGGCGGAGTATGGCGAGTGATTCCGGCGCGGCTTGGGCGCGTTCTCGTTCCGCCTTGAATGCGCCGCCGGGAAAACCAATGCTCCGGACATGCCTGCCCGCGAAGCCGCCCTTGAACTCGCCCGCCGCCTGACCGCGGCCGGGCACCAGGCGTTGTTCGCCGGCGGCTGCGTGCGCGACAAACTGCTAGGACTGGAGCCGAAGGACTACGACATCGCCACCTCCGCGACACCTGCGGAAGTGCTGGGGATTTTCCCCGGCGCGAACGAGGTGGGCGCGCATTTCGGCGTGGTCATCGCCAAGCACAAGGGCCATCACGTCGAGATCGCGACGTTCCGCACCGACGGCAGCTACAAGGACGGGCGGCGGCCGGAAACCGTCACTTTCTCAACCCCGCAGGAAGACGCCCAGCGCCGGGATTTCACCCTCAACGGGCTGTTCGAACGACCCGAGGCCGGCGAGGTGATCGACTACGTCGGCGGCATGGCGGACCTCCGCGCCGGCGTGCTGCGGGCCATCGGCGATCCGGTGGCCCGCTTCACCGAGGACGGGCTGCGACTGCTGCGGGCGGTGCGGTTTTCGACGACGATGGGGTTTGAAATCGAGCCGCAAACGCTGGCGGCGATCCACGAGTGCGCGCCGCTGCTAGACCGGATTTCGCCCGAGCGGATCCGCGACGAGTTCTCGAAGATCCTGACCTGCCCGCGCCGCCGCAAGGGCGTGGAGATGCTGGTGGAAACCGGGCTGATGCTCCACATCGTGCCGGATTTTTTGAAAACCATCGGCTGCGAACAACCGCCGGAATGGCATCCGGAGGGCGACGTTTACACCCACACCTGCATCATGTTGGAGATGCTCGAAGCGGACGCGCCGCTGGAGCTTTGCCTCGCCGTGCTGCTGCACGACATCGCCAAGCCGCCGTGCCAGACCTTCGACGACGAGGCCGGGCGAATCCGCTTCAACGGCCACGACGCGATGGGCGCGGAAATGGCCGACGCGATCCTCCGCCGCCTGCGCTATCCGAACGACCTCATCGCCGCCGTCGTCCCCATGGTGGCACGGCACATGCAGTTCATGAACGTCCAGAAAATGCGGACGGCGAAACTGAAGCGCTTCATGGCCGAGCCGACCTTTCAGCAGGAAATGGAGCTGCACCGGGTGGATTGCGGGTCGTCGAACGGGTTCACCGACAACTACGAATTCCTGCAGGCGAAGGCGCAGGAGTTCGCGTCCGAGCCGCTGATTCCGCCGCCGCTCGTTACTGGCAAGGATCTCATCAAACTCGGCCTGCAACCCGGCCCGCGCTTCAAGGAAATCCTCGAAGCCATCCAAACCGAGCAACTCGAAGGACGAATCCTTGATCGCGAGCCCGCTCTGGATTACCTCAAGGCGCTCGCCGCCGAAACTTCCGCATGATCCGCGAGACATCCGGTAAAATCAGCGCAGCACGCCACCACCCGCCCCATCACTTTTCCCACTCATGAATCCCACCATCCCCGTCGAACATTCCGATCCCGTCAACGCCTCGATCCTCGCGATCTCCGAAGACCTGATCGCCGGATTCCAACGCCAGCCGTTTCACCTGATCGCCGAGAAATCCGGGGTGCCGCTGGAGACGGTGCTCGAGCGCATCCGCGCGATGGTCGAGGCCGGCGTGGTCCGCCGGGTCCGCCAGACGCTGCTTTCCACCAAGCTCGCGCACGGCGCCTTGGTCGCGTGGAAACTGCCGGAGGAAAAGCTCAATGCCGCGTTTGATTTCATGGCCAAGGAAGATCCGTTTTCCGGCCACGTGGTCATCCGCTCGACGGATGGCGAGGTTTCCGGCTCGGGCTACCGCCTCTGGACGACGCTCAAAGTGCCCGTCGGCGAATCGCTCGATTTCCACGCCACCGCCCTGCTCCGCCTGACCGGCGCCACCGAATACCTGCTGATGCCGGCCAACGGCGTGTTCGCCCTCGGCGTCGGCCACACCCGCCGCAAAACCCTCGAACCCGGCGACAAAACCGAGGAGCAGGCGGTCATGATGACCACCACCGCCGTCGACCTGACCGCGGAGGAATGGAACGTGCTGCTGGCGCTCAAGGAAGAGCTCACGCTCGATGAGATTTCAGAAAACCCGTGGGACAAGCGCGCGGAAATCGCCGGCGTCTCGCTCGACCGCTTTTGTGAAGTCGCCGAAACACTGAACGCGAAAAAGGTCATCGGCCGCTTCTCCACCTTCCTCGAACACGTCAAACCGTCCGCCACCGGCGAGCGCGTCACCCGCTTCAACGGGCTGTTCCATTGGGCGGTGCCGAAAGGCCGCGAAATCGAAGGCGGCGCGGAAGTCGGCCGCCATTTCTGCATGACCCACTGCTACTGGCGCGAGGGCGGCCCGCAGTTCGGCGACGTCAACATCATGGGCGTCGTCCACGGCACCGAAAAATCCCGCGTGCTGGAGCACAAGGCCGCCATCGACCGCCACCTCGAAGCTGTCGGCATCCCCGTTTCCTACACCAACGTCTTCTGGGGCGGCCGCTCGGAAATCAAACCCTCCGAAATCTCGCCGAAGGTTTACCACGAGTGGCACGCGAAGCACGCGGAGTGAGCAAATTCCCAAGATTTTCGTTTGATCCCTGCGGGGATCATGATGCAATTTCGTAAACCCATGCAGGCAACAATCCTACCCCCGCGAAATCCCGCCCTCTGCGCCCCGATCACGTCCAACCGAGATCTTGGCGCGTGTCTCATCGCCAACCTTCCCATGAAGGATCTGCTCGAAGCGGACCTCCGGGCGGCGGGTCTGCAACTCGTAGAACCCCGGGATGTCGGCGAACACACCCTCAGAATCCCGATTGATAACTGGCTCGATGTGAACGCACTGATGACTTTGGGCAGCAACCAGCTCAGTGCGCGCCTCATCGATGTCGATGGCAACATTCTCGCTTGGAAAGGCACCGAACGCCCCGAAAACTGCGCCGATAAAATCGTCACCGAAGCGAATTGTTTTGCCGTCCTCTATCCATGGGATCTGCTGCGGATGAACGAGGAAGTGCTCGCCCTGATGGAAGAAACCTCGCTGCTCGGCGACGTCAGCCCGCTCGCAAGCCTGAGCGGCTGCATCCGCCTCGCCAACGGCTCGCGCATCCTCCCCGGCACGGTCATCGAAGGCCCCGTCGTCATCGGCCCGAACAGCCAGATCGGGCCGAACGCCTACATCCGCGGCGCCACCAGCATCGGCGCGAACTGCTACGTCGGAAACGGCGCCGAGGTGAAGAACTCGATCATTTATAACAACACCTACATCTCCCGGCAGTGCTACGTCGGCGACTCCATCATCGGCACCCACGTGACCCTCGGCGCGGGAACCTGCACCGAGAACCACCGCCACGACGGCCGCCACCACGTCTCGATGATTCAGGGGAAACCCGTCGACACCGGCCGCCTCAAGCTCGGCGCGATCCTCGGCGACGGCGTCCGCACCGGGGTCAACACCTCCCTCGAAGCCGGCGTGAAAATCGGCATCGCCCGCACCACGCAGGCCGGCAGTTACATCAGCAAGGATCTTTTGTGACCAAATCGTCACAATCGATGGGTTCGTGACCTCGCCGCCAGCACGCTAGTTTATTCCTGCAATGCATCGAATTCTAATCGTTGAGGACGAACGCGACATCGCCGACCTGATCGGCTTCAACCTCCAGCGCGCAGGCTATGAAATTCTCAAGGCCCATGACGGCATCGAAGGAACTGAGCTAGCCCTCCGCGAGCGGCCGGATTTGATCCTCCTCGACCTCATGCTGCCCGGCCGCGATGGCTACGCGGTTTTCCGCGAACTCCGCCGCGACCCGCGCACCGCCAACACCCCGGTCATCATGCTCACCGCGCGGGCGCAGACCGAGGACCGCATCCAGGGACTCGAAGCCGGCGCCGACGACTACCTGACCAAACCCTTCAGCCCGAAGGAACTCATGCTGCGCGTCCAAGCCATCCTCAAACGTGTGGACGCCCCCCCCGGCTCGGTGGATTTCAGCTACGGCCCGTTTCGCTTCGACAAAAACTCGTTGAAATTCTATCTGGAAAACGAGCCCGCCGAGCTGACTTCCACCGAGTTCAAACTGCTGTTATTTCTCTGCGAGCGCCCCGGCAAGGCGCAGGACCGCAACGACCTCCTCCGCAGCGTCTGGGGCTACAGCGACGCGGCCCACAGCCGCACACTCGACACCCACATGAAGCGGCTCCGCCAAAAACTCGGTCCTCACGGGGCTTGGGTTGAAACCGTGCGCGGTATCGGCTATTGCGTGGCGAAAGCCATCGCATGATCACTGAAATCTCCATCTTCGCCACGGTAGCGGCGCTCGCCGCGCTGGCCATCCTCGCCCTGCGCCACCGCAGTTCGCGCAGGCAGTCCGAAGCGGAAGTCAACGACTGGAAGCTCCGCCTCGAACTCGATCTCCAACAAGCACGCGATGAACGCAACCGCCTCCTCGACGCCCTCGGCGACGCCTTCGTGCTCGTCGATTCGGATGCCAACATCCGCTTCGCCAACGAAGCCGCGCGCGCCCTTTTCGGCGCCCGCGAGCTCCTCAACCGCCCCGTTAGCGAGGCTTTCCTCGACCCCCGCCTCGCCGATGCCCTGCTCCGTTGCCTTGCCACCGGCGAGCCCGTCCAATCCCGCGTCGTCCTTCCCCAACAGACCTCCCCGCGCGGCGACCTCGAAAACCGCGGCGTCAACGCCTGGATCATCGACGCCGCCCAACTCTCCAACCCGCCCGGCGGTTCCCCAACCACCCGTGTCATCATCCGCGACGTGACTGCCGAACACCAACTCGAACAAGTCCGCAAGGATTTCGTCGCCAACGCCTCCCACGAGCTCCGCACGCCGCTGGCCATCATCAACGGTTATCTGGAAAACCTGCTCGACGACGACATGATCGAAGAGCCCGAAATGGCCCGCCGGTTTCTAACGATCATGCGCAAACACGCGGACCGCATCTCGCACATCGTCGAGGACATGCTGGTCATTTCACGCCTCGAGTCCGGCGAGGCGAACGCGCTTAAAATCGAACCATTCCGTTTCGGCTCCTGCATCAAGGACGTCCTCGAGCGCCTCGAATCCGTCATTCAAAATCAAAACGCCGCGATCACGGTCACCTTGCCGGATCCGGAACTCGTCATCCACGGCGACCGCTTTTATTGGACGCAGGTGCTTTTCAACCTCGTCGAAAACGCGCTCAAACAAAATCCCCACAGCGGACTGCGCGTCGAAGTCGGTTGCGAACCGGCCGGCGACGCCATCGACATCTGGGTTTCCGACAACGGCGTCGGCATTCCCAGCGCGGATCTGCCACACATTTTCCGGCGCTTCTTCCGGGTGGAAAAACATCACTCGCAGCAGGAAATCAAAGGCACCGGCCTCGGCCTCTCCATCGTCAAGCGCGCCATCGAGGCCCACGGCGGCACCATCGGCGTCACCTCGGTGCCCGGCAGCGAGACCAAATTCCTCATCACCGTGCCCAAGGCGCGGGGTTAGAGACGCGATCCAATCGGGTCGGCCCGCGTGATTTTCGGAAATTTGCCGTGCGACCGCCGGAAAAATCCGCGTAAATCCTCGCGGACGCGGGCTTTGAGCCTGTCCACCCCACCCCATTTCCCAAATGTCTTCCGCTTCCATCCAGATCATTCATAAGGAGCGCCTTCCCGCGACGGGCATTCTGGTCATTCCCGGCCGGCTTGATTTCGAGCTCCTGCTCTCTTTCGAGAAACTCTTCGCCGGGCGCAAAATCACCTGGCTCGTCGAGGAAACCGCCCACTACGACCCCGCCCTCCGCAGCCACCTGCAGAAATCCGGCTCCGGCGCGATGTTCGCCGCCGACGACGCCGCGCCCCAAGCCGCCGGAACCCAGCTCAAACCGTACCTCGCCGACGGCGGCGTCCTGATATTCGTCCCCGGCCGCGCCACCACCCGCAACGCCACCGCCTGCCACATCCCGGCAGCCCACTTGCAGGCCCTCTGCGCGTTCGGCCTGCCGATCCTGCCGGTCGCCATCGACTTCCCGCGCGAGTCCGGCCTTTGCATCGAGCGCAAGTCGTCGCTCCCGTCCGCGGTCGTCGCCATCGGAAAGCCCGTCGCCGCCGAGAGCGCGGGCATCGCCGCCTATCAACAAGCGCTGTTGGAAGCGGGCGAGGAAGCCTACAGCAGCCGCTCGCTCTTCAAAGGCTCGCTGGCGATGGCGCTCCTCGAAGGGCTCAAAAAACACGGCTCCAAACACCGGATTCTCGATGGCTCGGACGACTCGGAAGTTAGATTCGACAAGGTCCTCGCCGCCGCCATCGCCCTTTCGAAATTCATCCGCAAGGAAACCGACAAGCCGCGCGTCGCCATCGTCCTGCCTCCCGGCAAGGGCGGACTCGTCGCCAACCTCGCCGTCCTCTTCGCCGGAAAAATCCCGGTGAACCTCAATTTCACCGCCGGCCACGAAGCCATCAAGTCCTGCATCCGTCAGGCCGATGTCGATCGCTTCATCACCGCCGACCCGTTCGTCCGCAAGGTCTCGTCATTTCCATGGCCGCCTAACCGCGACCTGATATTCATCGAGCGCGTCCTTCCCACGCTCAAGAAGAAGATCGTCACCTGGGCCTTCGTTTCCAAAATCCTGCCCGCCAAAGTCCTCGGCCTGCTGCTTGGCCTGAACCAGCGCCGCGGGGACGACGAGGCCACGCTGCTGTTCACCTCCGGGTCCTCCGGCGAGCCCAAGGGCGTCGCCCTGAGCCACCGCAACATCCTGGCCAATGTCTGCCAGTTCGGCACTCGCCTCGACCTCCCGAAAAACTCCGCCATCCTCGGCTGCCTGCCGTTGTTCCACTCGTTCGGCTGCACCGTCACCCTCTGGTTCCCCGTCATCGAGGGCGTCAACCTCGTCACCTATCCGAGCCCGCTGGAAACCAAGCGCCTCGCCGAGCTCATCGCCCTCCATCAGGTCAACATCTTCCTCTCCACCCCCACTTTCCTGCGCGGCTACATGAAGCGCATCGACCCCGCCCAGCTCTCCTCCCTCAAGCTCGTCGTCACCGGCGCGGAGAAACTCCCGCAGTCGCTCGCCGCCGCCTTCGAGGAGAAATTCGGCATCCGCCCGCAGGAAGGCTACGGCCTGACGGAGACATCCCCGGCCACCAACGTCAACCTGCCAGATCCCCTGCCGCAGCGCGATTCCACCGCCCTCCCCTCCTCCCTCAACGGCTCCGTCGGCCAGATGCTGCCGGGCCTCGCCATCAAAATCACCGACCCGATCACCGACCGGGAAATCCCTGTCAACCGCCAGGGCATCATCTGGTTCAAAGGCGCTAACGTGTTCTCGGGTTATCTCGGCGACCCGAAAAAAACCGCCGAGGTCCTCACGCCCGACGGCTGGTTCCGCACCGGCGACGTCGGCCGCGTCGATGACGACGGGTTCCTCCACATCGAGGGCCGCATCTCCCGTTTCTCCAAGATCGCCGGTGAAATGGTCCCCCACGAAACCGTCGAAGCCGCCGTCAACAAAGTCCTCGGCCTCGACTCCGAAGCCGAGCGACGCATCGCCGTCGTCGGCGTGCCCGACGAACAGAAAGGCGAGGCCATCCTGCTCCTCTCCACCATCGCCGGGCCCGCGCTCGAACAGGAATGCATCGACCTCCGCTACAAGCTCCTCGACGAGGGTCTCTCCTCGCTCTGGTGCCCCAAGCGCATCATCCCCGTCACCGAAATCCCCGTCCTCGCCTCCGGCAAACTCGACATCAAATCCTGCGAGAACCTCGCGAAACAGCATGCTTGAAACGGCTGCCCCTCCTTTTTCATCGATCAAAATTCTTCATGCAAAACCGCATCGACTCCACCTTCGCCCGCCTCCGCGATACCCAACAGAAAGCCTTCGTCGCCTACGTCGCCGCCGGTGACCCGGACTTCGAGACCTCGCTTGAAATCATCAAGTCCCTCGCCGACGCCGGTGCCGACATCATCGAGCTCGGCCTGCCGTTCTCAGATCCGTTAGCAGACGGCATCGTCAACCAGATGGCCGCCGAGCGCGCGCTCAAGTCCGGCATGAGCACCGCCCGCTCCATCGAGCTGATCCGCCGCTTCCGCGAGACGCACCAGACGCCCATCGTCCTCTTCACCTATCTGAATCCCATTTTCACCTACGGCTTCGAAGCCTTCCACCACGACGCCGCCGCCGCCGGGGCAGACGGCATTCTCCTGCTCGACCTCCCGCCCGACGAGGCCGCGCTCAACAAGGACCTCGCCATCGGCGCGGGCCTCAAGCACATCCGCCTGATCGCCCCGACCACCCCGCCGCAGCGCGTGAAGATCCTCGCGCAGTCGTCGGAAGGCTTCATCTATCTTCTATCACGCACCGGCGTCACCGGCTCCCACGGCGCGCCCTCCGCCAACATCGGCGCGCAGGTCGCCGCCATCCGCGAGTTCACCGACACCCCGGTCTGCGTCGGCTTCGGCATCACCACTCCGGAGCAAGCCGCGGAAGTCGCGAAAGCCGCCGACGGCGTGATCGTAGGCTCCGCCATCGTCAAACAAGTCGAGCTCCATCCCGACAACGCCGCGCAGGCCGTCCGCGATTTCACCGCCCCGCTCATCGCCGCCGCCAAAGGTGTTGAGGCCGTCTCAGCCGGATCCCCCGACTGAGACAGTCGGGGGACGTTGCAAGATCCTTCTGGCAGTCCGCGCGGCCTGTTAGCCACGGGCACGGAGCGACGCGACAGAAGATCAGTTCTCCACGCCCTGGACGCGGAAGAACAGCTTGCAGCCGCTGGCCGTGGTGGTCACCAGCGCGCCGTTGCCGGCGGTGGGCGAGGTTCCGAAGAGGAACTCGTGGAGGTTGGTGAAGCCGTCGCCATCCGCGTCGTCGGTGCCGAGGTTGATTTTCGCGGTGCTGGTGACGTCGAGGGTGCCCGCGGTGTCGGTGAAGGTGGCGGCATCGAGGGTGGCGACGCCACCGGGCTTGGCCTCGATGTAATTGCGGGCGATGGCTCCGCGGATGGGGTGAGTGACCTTGCCCTCGACGGTCAGAGGCTTGTCGCAGATGCTGAGCACGCCAGCGGAAGCTGAGGATTTCATAACGCCTGCCGAAGCGTGTGTTGATGGGTTGGGTGGGAGCGGCCCACGGCGGGTCGGCGGCATCCAGATATTCGGGAACGCGCTGGACGACCGCCTCGCACCACACGGTCACCTTGGTCCCGTTAGCGGACCCGGCTTCGCCGCAGGCGCGGATGCGGAAGGTGTCGCCACGCGCGGTCAGGGCCGTAGTCTCTTCAGCGCTGACCGGAGTGCTAAATCCAAGCATGTTCACGCCGACCAAGGCCGCCACCATCGTGCTATTTATTTTTTCATCAAGCTCTTTTCGAGTTAGGCCTCAACGGGCCGCTACTTCACGGGGAAGAGGATCTTGTGATTTCTGATGTTCCCGGGGCGGGTGCCGGTATTGAATACGCAAATCTCCCGGCGGGTCGGCCTCAGCACAACGGTCGAGGCCGTCAGCATTTTCCATTCCTTCCGCACGGGGTGGTAGAACTCGTACATGACCGGCATGTTCTGCGGCGCGGGCAGCTTCGGGCACTCGTAGATGTTCGCCTGCCCCGGCGCGACGGGCACGGTCGTCTTGCCCAGCCGGACGCGGATGTTCGTGTCGCTGAGGTTGATGTAGAGCCGGTCTCCGCCTTTGAAGTTCGCCAAATCCTGCACCTTGGCGCGGAAGAGCAGGTCGCCCTCGGGCTTGGGCAAGGGATCGAGGATCACCAGCGCCTCGCGGACGCTTTCGGGAATTTTCACCTCGGCGAGAATGAGGTATTTCGTCTTCGCGGGATCCTCCGGAGCGGGGATGGGGCGGACGATGCGGAGGATGCCATCGGCGGGGATCTTCACCGCCTCGCTCGCCATGAATTCAGGCAGCTCAAGCTCGGTGATCTCGCCTCCCGC
This sequence comes from Luteolibacter sp., assembly GCF_058122085.1. NCBI lineage: Bacteria > Pseudomonadati > Verrucomicrobiota > Verrucomicrobiia > Verrucomicrobiales > Verrucomicrobiaceae > Luteolibacter > Luteolibacter sp. The sequence continues at coordinate 48,286 of NZ_JBIKBQ010000005.1, forward strand.
CAGGATCTTGAGGGGATCCTCAAGCCCTTCCGGCTTGGCGAGGCATGCGAACCACGCGGAGCGACCCGCAGCTTTGCGTTTTTCCGCATCGGAATCGGATTGCGCCGTGAGAGGCAGGCTACCGGCGAGCAGGAAGCACAGGGGTAAGAGAAATTTTCGCATGGAGAATGGCATGGAGAAAAGGAGGCGGTCAGATCTCGGAACCGCTCAGCCAACGGAAGCTCTCGATCCGGAATTTCCTGCCGAAGCGGCGGTTGACGGCGGACATTTCGCTGTTGTCGTCGAACTTCCCCTGCTCGCTCATCAGGCGCGCGGGGATTTCCGGCGCGTTGCTCTCGTCGGAATACTCAGGCATCCGTTGGACGATCGCCTCGCACCACGCGCGGGCAACCACCTTGCCGCTAGCGTCGAGCGAATCGCCGTAGGCGCGGATGCGGAAAGTATCATCACGCACGGAGAGGGTGTTCGCGATGGGATTGAGAAGGTCGGACTGGATCACGTATCCTGGAATACCGGCAAAGCGGGAGCCCACCGCAGCTTCGGGGGTGGAGAAGTAGTTGGTCCCTAGATCACTGGCCTTGAGCATGAAATCGGAATTGCTCTTGAAATCGTAGTTGATGGAGCCGGCCTGCGGACTCGAATCGTCGTAGTCGATCGCGGATTGCAAGGCCCCCATGGTGCCCAGGTCGTCGTCGGAGAGGCGGCGGTTGATGAATTCGGAAAAGTTCAGGAACGGGCCGCGGCGCTTGACCTGTTTCACGCATTCCTCGGCGAGCTTGCGCAGCTGCGCGTCGTCCAGAAACCGCACGCCGGACCACGCCTGCATCCCGTCGTCGCGCGTGACGCCGAATTCGGGATCGTTCCCCTCCTGGTCGGTAGTCGCGGTGTTGAAGCGGGAGATCGCGATGCGTTTGCCGGAAGGGATCGCCACCGGTTTCAGCGTGCCGTTCTTGTCCCGATACATCACCTGCCGCTCGCGGATCCCGGCGAAGAGCGCGTGCCATGCGTCCACCGAGGTGCTGTTCACGTTGAACATCCCGTCCACCATCAGGTGTGACGCCGCCTTGAGGTAGCCGTCGGTGGCTTGCAGATCCGCCTTGATCTCCGCGGGCGTGGAGCCGCCGAAATACGGCATGTAGCGGGAATTCGCCAACTCCTGGCCACCCGCAAGCTTCTGCAGGTTTTCGGCGAGGCTCGCGCTCACGGATGCCCCGGGGCGCGTCTGATCCGCGAGGGAGGACACGAAGTAGTCGTCCCAAAGGGCGTCGTTGAGCAGCAGGACATGATCCCAGTAATCGCAGTAAGCTTTCGTGTCGGTCTTGGTATAACCGGCGTTCACATCCAGGACGTTTTTCATGTCCATGCTGATCGAATTGTTGAGGTAACGATAGACATCGGTTCGGGGGATCATGGGATGAAGGAACGAGTTGCCGATACCGGGTCCGGTGACACCGCTTTGGTATGCCGTCGCCTTCGATTCCGCCCGATAAAGCGAGTTGCCCGAGCTGTCATTGTTAGGGGCTGGGGCGCTTCCTAATTTCCAATTGGGGTTCAGGACGGCCACGTTCACCCAGCCCGGATTGATTCGCATCGCTCCAAAACCGGCGAGACAGCCAATCGGAGCGGTGGGCAACTCAAGGCTGGGAGCGGCCGTAATCTTTTCACCCAGTCCAAGCAAAGCACTGCGTCCCACGTGTTGGATGATATCATCCACATCCTTGCCCGCTCCGCCCAAAGGGCCGAATCGCATTTCGTAAGGGCTATCGATCCGCTGGGTGTTGCCGATCGTGGGATCTTCCGACATGTAGAGGCCTTTCCCCAGAAAAAAGGGCGGAGCTTGAATCCAGTTCCGGCAGCGCCAGTCCCGCTCCCAGCCGATGCTCGGATAGTCGTGATCATGGATTCCCTTGATTGCCAACTGGAAATAACCGACCGGGCGAAGCTGGCCGTCAAAAACCCAGGGATCCGGGTTATTTGGCGGAGAGATGGACGTGTATAATTGCGATGTGTTGAACCAGTCGACGTGGTGATTGAACGTCGGAATTGTGTAGTTACCGCCATTATTGTCACCGATGGGGGACCAATACTGCAAAAAAACGAATGAGGCGGGGGTATTGCCAGATCGGAAATTGTGCTTCCAACCGTCGATTTTGTTACTGAAGCGCATCTGGAACTTGGGGCTTTCCGCCGGCGTGAAAGCACCAACCCCAGAGTATAGCCCGCCAAACGATTGGGGGTCAAACCCGGGCATCATGTCCAACTTGGCGCCCCCCACAAGACTGGAGCCCACGGGAGAGAAGATCCGGAACTCCCCGGGATTGAAGACAATGTCCTGACCGTTGCCCGACATCATCCGCGCGTAGTCGTCATCAAACCGCAACGCGACTTCCCCATTGAAAGCGCCGCCGAGGAAGAACTGCCCATCCATGGTATGCACCTGTCCCAGATAAGACCTCATCGCCAGTTTCTTGTCGGGCACACGCATCTCCACGTTGTAGGGATTCCAATACACGCAGACAGGAGAGGCGACGTAATTCAGGTCATATTTCCCACCGCTGGCCAAATATTCGGTTTTCAGGCTCACGATGTAGGTGATGCTGGTGAGAACCGGAAATCTCTCATAGGTATCCTGGCCGCGCCACGAGGCGGCATGGGTGCTGATATTGCAGTCCGTATATGGCTTGAAACCTTCCCATTTTAATCCAGCCGTTCCATCTGTTCCACCACTGGCGTATGTCCGCGCTTCCGCATCGCTGTCCTGGCGGTACATCCGGTAGAAATGCCGCATGCGGGTCCATGGGGCGAAATGCCGCTCATAGAGCACGGCTTTGCCCGAGATTTCCGGGCTCATGGGCCGGATCGAGGGTTCACGGACATCGCCCGGCTCGAAGCGGTAAGGATCGGGCAGGTCAGCCTTGGGTTTCTCGAAAAGCAGACTCAGATCCTTCTTGAGATGTCCGGTGCGCACGCTGGCCAGCACGCCCCGGCTGGCTGCGGTCAAGTCGAAGAAATGCTTCCCCACAATTCCGACATCCACCCCGGCGAGACGGAGGGAGGGCAGGGTAAAGAGTTTGTCGCCGAGAGCAGCGTTTGCATCGAGAGTGCCGAGCCCTGGCAGAGCTCCCACGCCGACTTCGGCGGTGCTGCCTTGGGCGGATTCCCACTCATCGTTGCCCAGCGGGCGTGGCTGTTTGGCCATGTCGATGCGACCCTTGTGGTTCTCCGGGCCGATCCACCACGCGCTGCGGCCGGTGTCACCGACCTTGTTCAGATAGGCGCGGGTGACTTGTTCCGGACTTGTTTGGGCGCTGGCACCCAGACTGCCCTCGCCGACCAGGACCACGGAATTGCTGTCGTCCCAGCCGCTGATATTGACCGGAGCGCTGACATTTCCGCTCACACTGTCCGGCAGGGACAACAACCAGCGCCGGAACATTTTTTCCCGCTGCGGAGTGTAGGTGGCGGCGATAGTAAGCGGGCCACTCGCAGAATCCGGTGGACTGTAGCTTCCGTTGAGCCAGCCGCCCCAGGAATTATAGCTCGCGAGCCAATGCGGCTGGTGAACGCCCTCGATCTTTTCGGTCGTCTTGTCGGTATCGAAAATCGCCGCTTCGGCGCTGACCCGCATGTCCGGTCCCATTTCCTTTTGGAGTTCGCCGATGGCGATCATGAGCGCCAGACGGGCGTTGGCCAGCGCCTCGGCCTGGGCCGCGCCCAGGGACGACACACGCAGCGACACCACCGAGAGGCTCAGCAAGCCCACCGCAATCACCGTGAGCAGAATCATCAGCGCAAGTGTGACGACCAGGGCGAAGCCTTGGGTTGTCGGTGGGAAACGCTGGATCTGAGGTTTCATGCGATTCTGAAGTCACTCGTTTGTGTTTGTGGCCGGAGACTGGGGGAAATTGGGGGTGGAGAAGTGGTCCTCCTGGCGGAGCCAGGGCCGGGCGGAGCCAAGGCCGGGCGGAAATTACCCTTGGTGGCTTCCAAGGCAACACGCGCCTTGAACTCCGCACTGTGTGTCCGGCTTTTCGTTTCATGGTTAAGGTGGTATTTTCGTAACCTCGGCCAATCTCTGTCAGTTCGGAACGATTGGCAGTTTGCCCAGCTTCTGATGGAAGATCTCGTAGGGATTCATGTGACTCGGTGCGGGCTGGATCGCGGCGGCTTGCCGTGCCGCCTTGGCCTCGTCCTCCCGGCCCAGTTTCTCCAGGATCAGCGCCCGCG
>NZ_JBIKBQ010000006.1:0-51525 GCF_058122085.1 Luteolibacter sp.
GCCGAGCCCGCGCTTTTTCTCGATGAGGAGGATCTGCCCGTCCTTGATGATGAACATGATGGTGGCGTGCATCTCGCCGCTCCACGCAGTCCAGTCGATGGGCGACTCGATCATCATGCGTTGCCTTCCGCGTAGGCTTCCACGGAGTCGCAGGTGCAGACGAGATTGCGGTCGCCGTGGACGTTGTCGATGCGGCCGACGGACGGCCAGAACTTGTGCTGGCGCAGATAGGGCAGGGGGAAGGCCGCCTGCTCGCGGGTGTAGGCGTGCGGCCATTCGTTCCCGCAAACCGTCTCGCAGGGATGCGGCGCGTGTTTGAGCGGGTTGTCATTCGCATCCAGTTCGCCGCTGATGACAGCGGAAATTTCGCCGTGGATGGAAATCATCGCGTCGCAGAAACGGTCGAGCTCGGGCTTGGACTCGGACTCGGTCGGCTCGATCATCAAGGTGCCGCCGACCGGCCAGCTCATGGTCGGCGCGTGGAAACCGTAGTCCATCAGCCGCTTGGCCACGTCTTCCACCGTGACGCCGCTGGCGTCGGATAGAGGGCGGACGTCGATGATGCACTCGTGGGCGACGAGGCCTTGGTTTCCGGTGTAAAGCACCGGGAAATACGGCGCGAGTCGCTTGGCGATGTAGTTCGCGTTGAGGATGGCGACCTCGGTGGCTTCGGTGAGTCCGGCGGGTCCCATCATGGCGATATACATCCAGGAAATGGTGTTGATCGAAGCGCTCCCCCACGGTGCCGAGCAGACCGCGCCTTCCTTGGCGTCGAGCTCGCGGTGGCCGGGAAGATAGGGCAACAGCTGCGCCGCCACGCCGATGGGGCCGACGCCCGGTCCGCCGCCGCCGTGGGGGATGCAGAAGGTTTTGTGGAGATTGAGATGGCAGACATCCGCACCGATCAGGCCGGGCGAGGTGAGGCCGACCTGCGCGTTCATGTTGGCGCCGTCCATATAAACCTGGCCGCCGGCCTCGTGGATGATTTCGCAAATCGAGCGGATTGTTTCCTCGAACACGCCGTGGGTCGATGGATAGGTGACCATCAGCGCCGCGAGGTTTTCACGGTGTTCCTCGGTGCGCGCAGCGAGGTCGTCGACGTCGATGTTGCCCTTGTCGTCGCACTTCAGGCCGATGACTTTCATCCCGACCATAACGGCGGAAGCGGGGTTCGTGCCGTGGGCGGAAACGGGGATGAGGCAGATGTTGCGGTGCGAATCGCCGCGCGCGAGGTGATAGCGGCGGATGGCTAACAGTCCTGCGTATTCGCCCTGCGAGCCGGCGTTCGGCTGGAGGGAGACTCCTGCGAAGCCCGTGACTTCGGCCAGCCAGCCTTCCAGCACCGCGAGCATTTCGCGGTAGCCTTCGCTCTGCCCGGCGGGCACGAAGGGATGCAGCGAGGAAACTTCCGGCCAGCTCAGCGGCATCATTTCCGAGGTCGCGTTGAGCTTCATGGTGCAGGAGCCGAGCGCGATCATCGACTCGTTGAGCGCGAGGTCCTTCGACTCCAAGCGCTTCAAATAACGCAGCATGTCGGTTTCCGAGTGATAGCTGTTGAAGACTTTTTGAGTGAGGAAATCCGTGCCGCGGGTGAGCGAGGCGGGCCAGACGACTCCGGAAACTTCCTGCTCGCTGGCGCTGATCCCGAACGTGCCGGCAAGCGTGACCACGTCTGCGGACGTCGAGGTTTCATCAAATGAAATCCCGAGGTGATCCGCATCGATGCGGCGGAGGTTGATGCCTTCCGCCGCGGCGGCTGATAGGACGGCGTCCGCCTTGCCGGGAACCTTCGCGACGAGCGTGTCGAAGAACAGGCCGTCCTCGATCGCGATCCCGCCGGCGACGAGCGCAGCCTTGAGTTCCGCCGCGCGGGCATGGGTGGTGCGGGCGATGTGCTTGAGCCCTTCCGGCCCGTGATAGACGGCATACATCGAGGCCATCACCGCGAGCAGGACTTGGGCGGTGCAGATGTTGGATGTGGCCTTGTCGCGGCGGATGTGCTGCTCGCGGGTCTGCAGGGAAAGGCGGTAGCCGGGCTTGCCGCGCGAATCGACCGACACGCCGATGAGGCGGCCGGGCATCTTGCGTTTCAATGCGTCGGCGCAGGCCATGAATCCCGCATGCGGACCGCCGAAGCCCATCGGCACGCCGAAACGCTGCGACGAGCCGATACAGATGTCCGCGCCGAATTCGCCGGGCGCCTTGAGAACGGTGAGCGCTAGCAGGTCCGCGGCGACGATGGTCACCGCGCCGGCGGATTTGCACCTGGTGAAAAAGCCTTCGAAGTCGTCGATGCGGCCGCGGGTGTCGGGGTATTGCACCAGCGCGGCGAACAGGCCTTCGCCCGGCTCGAAGGCTTCCCAATCACCGGTGATCACCTCGATGCCGAGCGGCTCGGCGCGCGTCGCCACCACGTCGATCGTCTGCGGATGGCAGCGGTCGGAGACGAAAATCGCCTTGCCCTTCGGCTTGCCGGCGAGCGCGAGGCTCATGGCCTCGGCGGCGGCGGTGCCCTCGTCGAGCAGCGAGGCGTTGGAGACGTCCAGACCGGTCAGGTCGGTGATCATCGTCTGGAAATTCAGCAGCGCCTCGAGCCGGCCCTGCGCGATTTCCGCCTGATAGGGCGTGTAGGCGGTGTACCAGCCGGGGTTTTCCAGAATGTTCCGCTGGATCACGCCGGGCGTGTGGGTGCCGTGGTAGCCTTGGCCGATGAACGACTTGAGCACCTGGTTTCTCCCCATGATCGACTTCAGCCAGGCGAGCGCGTCGTGTTCCGAGCGGGCGGCGGGCAGGCTCATCGCGGTGTCGAGGCGGATGCCGGCGGGCACGGCGGCGTCGATGAGCGCGGCGAGCGACGGGAAGCCGGTTTCGCGGAGCATTTCATCGCGGTCGGTGCCGATGGGACCCAGGTGGCGGCTGCGGAAGTCGAGGCGTGCGGACATGACGGATGGAAGTAGGGAGGGGGAAATCGGACGCCCCCTCCATAGTGGAAAATGCCCCCGGCGCAACCCCTGTGCGCGAGAATTCCGCTAACTTCCGGGAGGCTATTCCACCGTGGAAATGATGCGCGCGGCGTCATCGATCGCCTCTTTCCGCCGCTTGCCGCGGGATTTCGTCAGCTTCTCCCAGAGTCCGGGGATGAAATCCTCGGTGAAGCCGCGGGCTTCGAGCCATGCGGAAAGGGTGCCGAGGTCGTTTTCATCGCCGAGAACATCGGCGAGCTCGTTCATTTCAGGGGCGGGCGCGAAAGACTCGGCGGGCATGAATCCGAGCGCGCCGATGTAGGCTTTGAGGGCTTTGCGGGCGTCATGGAAATCCTCCTCGCCCGAGTGATCGATGTTTTCAAAACGCTTGGCGAGCTGCTTGCGGAGCTTTTTCAGGCCGATCCCGACCCGCTCGGTGAGATCGTCTTCTGGCAGTTCCTGCAGATTTCGCCGGGCGGCGGCGACGCGCTCGACGCTCCACGCGATGGTTGGCGGCGGCGGCCGGCGGGCGGCCGAGTGGGTTTGTTGGACGAGCAACGCGCCGATCGCTGCGCTGGCGGCGTCGTCCTCATTCCAGCCGAGTTTGTGCCAGGTGTTCAGCCGCGAAACCGCGTCGCGCGGGCTGGCGAGCAAGCGGCCGATCGCCTGGATTTCCTTGGCGGAATTCTTGCCGAGCCGGAAAAGCGAGAACCCGCCGCGCAGCGATTTCCCGAGCTTGCGAATGGCGTGCACCTCCTCGGCGACGCGGCCCTTCGAGTCGAGCAGTCCGTGCAGCAAGCGCTCCATCGTGTCGCAACCGGCCAGCAGTTGCTCGCGGGCGAACTTCGCTTCTTGTTCAACGGGGGATCTCATGACACAGGATGAAATCGCAAATCGAGCCCCTTGTCAGCACCCGGGATTTCCAGCGGGGAATTATATTTCGGGGTGGGAAGGCCGTGACGCAAAAACCTTCCTTGTGCTTGGCGGCGCTCCGATTTGGCGCTTTGCTCTCCGCGTGCTTGCGAAACGAATCATTCCCTGCCTCGATGTGACCGCCGGTCGTGTCGTCAAAGGCGTCAATTTTGTCGATCTCATCGATGCCGGCGATCCGGTGGAATGCGCGATCGCCTACAATTTGCAGCAGGCCGACGAGCTCGTGTTTCTCGACATCACCGCCTCGTCGGACAACCGCAACACGATGGTCGATGTGGTGCGCCGCACGGCGGAAAAATGCTTCATCCCGCTGACCGTCGGCGGCGGCATCCGCACCGTGGAAAACATGCGCGAAATGCTTTTGGCGGGCGCGGACAAGGTCGGCGTCAACACCTCGGCGGTGACCCATCCCGGTCTCGTCGATGCCGGGGCCAAGGCGTTCGGCAGCCAGTGCATCGTCGTCGCCATCGACGCGAAGCGCGAAGGTCCGGGGAAATGGGGCGTTTACACGCACGGCGGGCGCACGCCCGTCGGGATGGACGCCGTCGAGTGGGCCAAGGAAGTCTGGCGTCGCGGAGCCGGGGAGATCCTGCTGACGAGCATGGACTCGGACGGCACGCAGGCCGGCTACGACATCGAGCTGACCGCCGCGGTTTCCTCCGCGATCGGCATCCCGGTCATCGCCAGCGGCGGCGCGGGAAACCTCGATCACATGGTGGACGTGCTCAACGCCGGCAAGGCCGACGCCGTTCTGGCAGCCAGCATTTTCCACTTCGGCATGCACACGGTCTGCGAGGCGAAGCGGCATTTCGCCGGGCGCGGCGTGCCTGTCAGGCCGTATGATTGGGCGAAGCAATTGCAGTGTTAACGACAACTCTCTGACGTCGAAAATCTACTCGCCACCGGAGGGGACCAAACCTAGCTTCAGGCATGGTTTCACCAATTGGACCTAACCGACATGCTGACGCGGTTGGTTTTGGGGTGTGATCCGTGAAGCAAGCCATCCTCAATCAATATGAGCCAGGACATGAAATTAGGGAAGCCCACACTTTAAACGGATCGCCGGCGCTGGCGCCGCAGTGATCACGCTGGCACTCGTGTCGAATGCCTGGTCGCAGAAAAAAAACGCGGCGGCGAGCAATGAGCCCGCCTACTACACCCCCGCCACCACACCGATCTTCAATCCCTTTCCCAACGTCACCGACAAGAAACGATGGCTGGTGAGAAACCTCGGGCCGGTCGGAATCGGCATCATGCTGGTCCGCCCGGGCATGACCATGTAGATCAACAACGTGGAAATAGGTTCTCCCGCCGAGGCGACCGGCAAGCTTCAGAAAGGCCAGATCATTGAGAGCATCAATGGCAAGGTGCTCAAGGAGGTGGATCCCCGCATCATTCTCGGAGACATCGTCACCGAGGCCGAGGCGAAGGATGGGAAGGTTGTCCTGAAAATCCAAGGAGCAGGTGACGTCACGGTCGGCATCCCGGTGATGGGCAGCTACAGCAAGACGTGGCCGGTGAATTGCCCGAAGTCCGACAAAATCGTCAGAAACCTCGCCGACCTGATTGCGAAACAGGATCAGCCGAAATGGGGGTCGGTCATTTTCCTCCTTTCCACAGGCGAGGAGAAGGATCTCGACGTCGTGAAGCGCTGGATGAAGGGCATCAAGAATTACGCCGGGATGAATTGGGATAGAGGCTACAAAGGTCCGGGACTCTGCGAGTATTACCTGCGCACTGGCGATCAGAGCGTGCTGCCAGTCATCAAACAGATGACCGAGGAGCTGAGGGTGAACATGTTTAGCGGCGGTTGGAGCGGTCGCGCAGGGCCGGCGGCCTTCACCTATTCCGTTGGCACCGGGCAAGTCCATGCCTCCGGGGTGAACTGCATGAGCTTCCTCCTGATGGCCAAGCTGTGTGGTGTGGAAGTGGATAAATACATGTTCGATGAGACTTTCTCGCAGTTCTACCGCTTCGCCGGACACGGCAACGTGGCTTACGGTAACACATTGCCGGAGGGCGGTTTCCGCGACAACGGCAAGACCAGCGGTCTGGCATTCGGCCTTGGGGCGGCGGCGATGGTTGACCCCGCGGGCGAGGACTCGGTCTATGCCAAGGCGCGCGACAATTCCGCCACGAAAGCCTTCTACGCCACCAACACCGGCGCCTTGATGACGAACGGGGCAAAAACCATCCGCTCGCGCATCGGCGCCATTTTGCAGGAAGTCCCGGGCGGTGAGGAATTCGTGCGACACCTCCCCAGAACCACCCTGGCCTCCCACATCAGCGGCAAGGATTCCGACATGTATTCCTACGAAAAATTCACCCCGAACCCCGCCGTCGTCGGGACCTGGGCATGGGCGGTTTATCCTCAACCTGGCAACCCCTCGGAAATCGACGCCCGCATCGCCGCCTTCATGAAGGCCAATGGCGGCAAAGGTCCCGACAAAATCGAGAACGCCAAGGATACCATCCAGCTTCTGGACGGCGGAAAGGTCGCTAAATCCAAATTCTTCGGCGGCTATTTCTGGTCCGGCGACATGCTCATCGGCGTCAATGACGACCAAGCCCTGAAAATGGAGGTCCGAAAAGTCGGTGGGCGCGATTTCCTCATCATCGAACGCGGAGGATTCAACGCCGTTCCTGATACCGAAGAGGCAGCCACCGCCCGAGTCTCCAAGGACTGGCATTGCGGCTATCACGTCTATGTGAGGCAGTAACGGATCGCCGATCAACTCCCGGAATCCTTTGGAAATTCACGGTTGTTTCAACTGCCCTCTCCGTGGGGGCATGACAAAAAAGTCAAGGAGCGGCGAAACGCGTTCGCCGTGAGGATGAAATGCCAATGAAAAGGCCCGATGGACTTCCCATTGACTCGTCATCCGCGTGGGCGGACGCGTTCCGCCCCTCCGTGGATGCCAGTGACGGATCGGTTCATGTCTAGGATGACTTTTTTGTCCTGCACCCCCTCTCCGTGGTTCTTCCCGCCGGACCTTGCCAGAATAGCCATTTTGGCTATTCTATACGCATGATCACATTCACCGCCACGGATGCGAAGAATCGCTTCGGCGAACTGCTTCTTACACCATCTATCAGGAAATGCTGGAGGGCTTGGGTGAAGCTGCCGCGCCCGCCGATCTCGGTTGGCTCAGGGAGTGGCGCAAAGAAGCCGCGCTAACGGCCACAGCAAGACAAGTTGATGAAGAGGACTATCGCACACATCTCGATCATAAATGCTGACTTTGAAATCCTGGATTTTACTCGTGTTCGTGCATGTGTCGCTTGGCGGAATCCCTGCGCGAGCGGATGAATGGCAGCGTTTGGCGGAGCAAATCTCCTACGTCAATTACAGCGATTTCCTTTACAACCGGCCACCACGGAATTTTGGAGAAGCGGATTCACCTAGGCTGAATGCACTTCAAGACGCGATGGCGATCCCTGCCGACCTCCCGGAATTGAAAAAGCGGGCGGAGCACGCAGACTCGAAGATCCGGGCTTTGGCGTTGATGAAATTGTATATCAGCAGGGACCCCAATGCCTTTCGCGTGATCCACAGTCGGCTGGGGGATGAGGGCCTGGCGTTTCCCTCGCAGTCTCCTTTCGGCTCTAACATTTATTTTGATTCTGATCAGCGGAAATTCGTATCTCTGAAAATCGAAACGCAAGATCAGGGATGGGACCGGGCGCGGGCCATGGCGGCCTTGTTGGAACTCAGAGCCGACAGGGAATTGAAATTTGTGGTCGATTGGTTTTATGGGACTGAACCGATCAGCAACGGGACGACCGATCAAATGGCATTCATTACCGAATACCACCGGAGGCGTCCGGCAGATTGGAGGAAATCCATGACGGCGCTGGTGGCTCATCCCGGCTTTGATGCCATGGAGACGACGCCGTTGATTTATCTTGCCCTGATGATCAATGATTTTCACGGTGAAATTTGATAGATGAAACACTGCGGCAAGAAGATCGGGAGTCTGAGCTGCGCAATGCCATCCGGCCCAGTCTCGGCTTGGCCGAGAAGCCAGTGAAATGGATCAACTTGGACGAAGAGGGTGAACGATTGGAGCCTGTGTGGGCGGTGCCATTTGACGACACGGCCACCCGCATGGCGATGAGTCCTGACGGCACCTTGCTCGCCATTGTCCTGAGCGACGGAAGGATACGAATTCATCGGACACCCGGCGGAGCGGTCCTCGGTGAGATCCCGAAGGATGACACCGGGCTGGCGAACCTCGAATTCTGCCGCAGGTGCATGAGAACTCGGTTTACAGTTTCGCCACGGTTCTGATCGTGGTGCTGGTCTGCCTATCACTGGGCGCCTGGCTCGCCTCGCGGCTTGCCCGCAGCAAGATGCCAGCCCCGCAGGTTCTGTTATGGCTCTTCGCCCTCGGTGGCGCGGCCCTGGCCATGACTCCGCTCATTTCCATGGGGATCACCCGGGGCATGAAAATGCTGGACACTGATTTCTCATTCGCCGCCTACGTATTCCGGCTCTTCGCCACCGGATTCGCGACCATCGGACCGGCCTGCCTACCGCTCGGCGCGGTGTTTCCCTTTCTCATGAAGGGCGAGGAAGAATTCATCACCCATGCAGGGAAAAGCATCGGCGCGCTCTCCGCCATCAACACGGGCGGTGCCATCCTCGGCTCGCTGGCCGCGGGCTTCCTGCTGCTGGAATCGCTGGGCATCTGGCACACCATCCAGTTGGTCTCCGCGATCTATCTCATCTTCGCCGTGCTGATGCCCGTCAGGGGAAACGCCGCCGCGAATTCTGCTAGGGTCGCTTCGGGTGTCATGCTCGTGCTCCTGCTTACCCTTCTGAACCCTTCGCGGCTTGCCGAACCCTCGGGCGCTGCTTCTAACGAAGATGTGATGGGGAAATGGGAGGGAAGCGATGCAACCGTCACCGTGGTCAGGGATTCGCGGGACGACGTCAGCATCCGCATCAACTCAAACTACAGCCTCGGCTCCCGGGGTGCTTACGGGTCGCAGATGTTCCAGGCGCGGATTCCGCTGCTCGCCTGGCCTGCGAGCGACAGCGTGTTCTTCCTCGGCATGGGCACCGGCATCACCGCCGGGGAGGCGCTGAGCCGCAACGATTTTCCAAAAGTAGAAAAGGTCGTTGCCTGCGAGCTCTCGCCCAACGCGTCGCCGCCTCCAGGAAATACTTCACCGACGGCCCCGACGGCTCCGACCTCACCAACGGCCTCTACACGGATCCCCGCGCCGAGGTTGTGATCGCCGACGGACGCAACCACCCTCTCGCAAACCGAGACAAATACTCGATGATCATCGCCCGTACGATGCTCGCCGTATTTCCACAGGTCAGCCTGTGGCGCGGGAATTTCCAGCCCGGGGCGGAAGTCGCCGCGATGGTCGGACATGCCGATCACACCCCGCTGCCCGCCTCCACCCTCGATGTGGGACGCGCAAAGCAGCGCGCGGTGGAGGGCGCCACCCACCTCGACATGCAGGATCTCATGCTGCCCTTCAACGAGCAGACCATCACGCTTTTCTACGGTGGCAACCTGACCCTGGCCGGCGATCTGTTCGAGAAATACCCGCTCAACACCGATGACAGGCCTGTGATCGAGTTCGGAACCCCGCGCTCCCTGCACCAGCCCTCGGGTTCCGATCGACCGCAGTTTCTCGAAACCCCTTTCGCTAACCTCGTGGACAAGCTGCAGAGCCGAACCCCGCCCGACAAAGAGCCCTTACTGGCTAACAGGAGGTCCTCAGGCCGCAAGCTGCCCCTCGCTGGGTCGGCCTTCCACCGCGCATGGATCGCCCGGATCCACGGCGATGAGGAATCCTGGAAGAATGAGTGGGAAACGTTTCTCACCCAATGGACGGAGCCAGAGCCTGCCGAAGGTGCCGCAGATTGAAGCCATCCCTGACCTTCCATGCGCTTTCTCCAGCAGAGCGGTTCCTGTCCTCCTCAAACGTTCAACGGTGTTCAGACAAATAATCGTTAATACGCCCCGCTTCTCCAACGACACATGAGAACCGCGATTTTTGGAGAAAATGCAATCCGAACTTCGCCGGCGTAATCTTCCCGAACAGATGAGACAAGGTTTGTTTGATAATCCACTGGGAAGCCGGGAAGAATCTTGCCGTCCGTCTCGTCTTACCTATTCTCACCGGATACCAGTTCGTCTTTCCCATGCTCCCCTTCTACGTCATTGGTCATAAAAACCCGGATACCGACGCGATTTGCTCGGCGATCGGCTACGCCGCCCTGCTCCGCGCCGTCGGCGAGGAACCCAAGGCGATCGCGGCGCGATGCGGCGAGATTTCCTCGCGGACCAAGTGGGTGCTGGAGCGCGCGGGGCTGGACGCGCCGATGCTGCTGACCGACGTCCGCGTCAATGCCGGCATGATTTGCCACCGCAAGGTCATCAAGGTGACCTTGTCCGACACCTTCCTGACCGCCTATCAGCGGATGCTCGCCGCCGAGATCCGCTGCGTGCCGGTCGAGGACGACGAGGGCAACCTCTTCGGCATCCTCCACTATTTCAACTTGCTCAAGCTGCTGCTGCCCGGCCACACGGAAGGACTCAGCGTGCGGACCATCCACGTTTCCCTGGCGAAACTGGCGGACACGCTGCAAGCCCAGAGCCTCGGAGCCATGCTGCCTTCGCCGGAGTTCGAGGAGGATGTGATCCTGCTCGTCGGCGCCTCGTCCCAGGCCACCGTCGAGAAGCGCCTCAAGCAGGCGATCGCGGACGGCAACATCGGGAAATTCCTGGTGATTTGCGGCGACCGCCCGATCGTCCAGCGCTACGCGATCGACCACGGCGCCCGCGCCCTTCTGGTCACCGGGGACAATCCGGTTTCCGGCGACATCCTCGCCTACGCCGCGCGCAAAGGCGTGGTCGTTTTGACGTGCCATCAGGACACCGCCACCGCCTCCACGCTGATCCGTTGCTCGCGCACCGTGCGCCACGTGATGGAGAAGAAATTCCTGACTTTGTCCGTCAACGAGCCGATCTCGCGGCTGCGGAAAAGCCTCTCCGCCATCGACCAGGATTTGTTCCCGGTGGTCGAGCACACCGGCGGGAAAATGCTGGGCGTCATCGCCAAGTCCGACCTCGTGGACCCGCCGCGCATCCGCATCGCGCTGGTCGATCACAACGAATACGCCCAGGCCGTCAACGGCGTGGAGGAGGCGGAAATCACCGAAGTCATCGACCACCACCGTCTCGCGGGCGACCTCGTTTCCCGCGAGCCGATCCGCTATCTGAACGAACCGGTCGGCTCGACCTGCACGCTGGTGGGCCGGAAATTTTTTTACCGCGGCCTGATGCCCGCGCCGAGCGTGGCCCTCTGTCTCTGCGCCGGCATCGTCTCGGACACGCTCTGCCTGACCTCGCCGACGACCACGATTCTCGATCGCGAGATGCTCACCTGGCTCAGCGGCGTGGCGGGCGTGGATCCCCAGAAATTCACCGACGAGTTCTTCGCGGTCGGCTCGTTGATCGCCAGCGGCACGCCGGAGGAAATCCTCAACGCGGACCGCAAGGAGTTCAACGAGCAAGGGTTGTCCGTTAGTATCTCCCAGGTCGAAGAGCGCGACCTGGTGGGATTCGCCGCGCGGCGCGAGGAATTGGAAGCCGCCTTGAAGGGACTCTTCGAGCGCCAGCACCATGATCTGGCCGTGCTCGCGGTGACCGACGTGGCGCTGCATCACAGCATGATTCTCGCCATCGGCCAGGATGCGATGCTGGAGAAGCTGCCCTTCGAGCGGATCGACGCGACCTTGTTTCACGCGCCCGGAGTGGTCAGTCGCAAGCGCCAGATTTTCCCCGCCGTTTGTGAGGCGATCCAGCACTCGCGGTGATCGCCGCTACATTTCACTCGCTTAAATACCCGCTCAACGATTCCCGCAGCGTCGTCCGCGCGCGGAACAGCAGGCTCTTCACGGCGGAGACCGACAGCTTGAGCACCACCGCGATTTCCTCGTAGGAAAGCTGCTCGTAGCGCCGCAGCACCACGGCCATCCGCTGGACTTCCGGCAGCGAGGCGATGGCGTCATCCACCGCGCGCTGCAACTCGGCTTGGAGCAGCTCCGAGTCCGGCTGGCGGTCCGGGCTGGCGGCGATGAGCTGGTTGGAATTCTCCTCGCGCTCGTCCGAGGAAACTTCCTTTTTCCGGCTCTTCCGGCGGGTCTCGTTGAAGACGAGATTGCGCGTGATCGTGAACAGATAGGTGGTGAATTTCGCGTCCGGCCGGTAGCGTTTCGCGTTCCGCCAGATCCGCAGGAAAACCTGCTGGGCGATGTCCTCCGACTCGGAGGCGTTGCCCAACATCTTCGCCACCGTGCCGATCACCGCGTTCTGATGGCGCTCGACGAGTTCGCGGAACGCCTCGTGATCGCCCGCCCCGACGCGCTCCATCAGCGCGAAATCGATGGCGCTGCCGTCTGCCGGGTTTGGAACGGAATCAGCCTCCATCTTCAGGAAAAAGGGTGTCGCGGCGATGTCGGCGCTAAACATGGAGCGTTTAACCGCATGCCGCGAGTGAAGTTGCGGGTGAAAATCATACGGCTCACAGTTCTACGGATTTCGCCCACTCCTCCACTGCCTCGTCGAGGAAAACCTCCTCGATCACCTCGCGCGCCCAGTCCTCGCTTTGCGCCAGGTGATTGAGCATCCGCCAGGCGACCACCTGCACCGCCGGCATCTCGCTCCAAACCACCTCCGCCAGGCACTGCCATTCGCGGCCCTTCAGCCGCTTCGGGTGCTCCAACACCTCGTGACACGCCTCGCTGATCAAAAGCGTCCGCTCGATGTCCGGCTCGTCCGCCACCGGCGGCACCTCGTAAGGCCGCAAGGAAACACCGGCCGCGCCCGTCAGTTCGCACTTCGATTTCGCCCGCCGTGCAAGGTCCTTGCCGAGCCCCTGCAAAGCCACCACCCGCGCCTGATGCGTCTCGTAACCTTTTCCCATGCGCGAAGGCTATCACGGGAAATCCGGCGCTTGGAATCTTGAATTTCGGAGGCTCCTTCTTGATGCTTTCCATTGCCCGGAGCTGTGCTAGGTTCCGTCCTGTGGAATTCACCAAGTATCATCCCTCGATCCGGCGCTTGCAGGAGGACTTCGCCGCGCCCATCGCCCGGAGGAAATACATCGCCGCCCGCGGCCCGCGCCCGCCGAAGGGCAAGATCAGGGATAACAGCGAGCCGTGGCTGGCGAACCCGGATTCGGTTTCGGACGATTGGCATATCGCCTGCAAAGTGAACGAACGCGTCAAAGCATGGAAACACCTACCGACCATTTTGTCCGCGCTTTGACCCGGCGGCACCGGGTGATCGTGCTCGGGGGACTGGCTGTAATCGCCCATGGTTTCAGTCGATCTACCTTTGATGGGGACATCTGGCTCGACCCGATGGGCAGCAGCAGCGAGTGGTCGGACTTTTTGGAAAAAGCGTGTATCGAATTCGGAGGACTCACCCTGCATCGACTTCCCGGCTGGATTCCCGTGTCCGGGCAGGATCTGGTGGATGCCGTGGATGAAACCCACATGATTCGGATTCAGGGCCTCGACTGCCCCTTGATGTGTTTCGAAAACCCAACGAAATCGAAATCTCCGACTTTGACTCGTTTTGTCAGCGAGCGGCCATACGCGGAGACGGCACATTGCTTCCTGACCCTCTTGATTTGATCCAAAGCAAGTTTGACACCGGCCGCGATAAGGATTTGCAAGATATTCTCTATCTCGAATCCGTGGTCCGCACCACCTACAAGAACCGCCGTCCCACCGCCTCGTTGGAAGAAGCGGAAGCCATGCTCGGGCGTTATTCCGAGTGGCAGGTGCTTGTTCCCGCTCTTCAAAATCCTTCACCGGAAGTCCGCGAACTCGCCATGACCCACCTCCGCGAGTTCGCTGCGGCGGGCGATCCTTTCTCGCAGGCGATCCTCGAAGGCCGCGAGCTACCTTGACCGCCACGCCACCGCCGAGTTCGCGGCGCGCGTGCCGGTGGCGAAGCAGCCCTGCATGAGATAGCCGCCGGTGGGCGCTTCCCAGTCGATCATTTCCCCAGCGACGAAGATGCCGGGAAGTTTTTTCAACATCAGCGCCTCGTCGATTTCGCTCCAGCAGACGCCACCGGCGGAGGAAATCGCTTCGTCGAGTGGGCGCGGGCGGGCGAGTGGGATGAGGCAGTTTTTGACTTCGCGGGCGAGGGAATCGGCATCCGGCCAGATTTTCCGGGCAAGGATGGCGTGGGCGGGATCGCTGAGCTTCCAGCGGGCGCGGGCTTCGTGGAGGAAATCGCGGCGCACGGACTGCATCTTTGCGACGAGTTGGGCGTGGGTGAAGGTGGGTTTGAAATCAATGGCGATGGCGGGCTCCGGCATGGCGCGGAGGGCGGCACCGAGTTGGTAGATCGCGCCGCCTTCGAGTCCGTAGCGGGTGACCATCAGCTCGCCGATGGCGGTCATTTCCCCGGCGCGGACGTGGAGGTTTTTCAGCGGCTTGCCCTCCGCTTGCGCGAGAACTTCGGGCGGCCATTCGTGTTCCCAGCCGCAGTTCGCGGGGGCGAGCGGGTGGTGGGCGATGCCGAGCTTTTCGAAAATCGAGGTCCAGCCGCCGTCGGAGCCGGTCTTCGCCCACGAGCCGCCGCCGAGGGCGAGGATGACGGCATTGGCAGTGGCTGTCTGGCCGTTTTCAAATCCGAGTCGGCGGGATGGATCGAGGGAGACAAGCCGGTGGTTCATCTCGAAACGCACGCCCCGTCCGCGCAGCCGCTCGATCCAGCGGCGGAGCAGCGGCGCGGCTTTGAGGGCTCGCGGGTAAATCCGCCCGCTGGTCGCTTGGAAAGTTTCCACGCCGAGTCCGGCCGCCCAGCCTCGGAGGGCTGCGGGATCGAAGCCGGCGATCAGGTTTTCCCAGATTTCCGCAGGCTGGCCAGGGCCGGAATAGCGGGTGACGAAGCGGTCGAGCGACTCGCCGTGGGTGAGATTGAGCCCGCCTTTTCCGGCAACGAGGAATTTCCGGCCAACCGAGGGCTTGCCGTCGTAAAGGGTGACTTGCAGCCCGGCACCGGCCGCGACTTCCGCCGCGCGGAGGCCCGCCGGGCCGCCGCCGATGACGGCAAGTTGGGAATGAGTGGGCAAGGACGGGAGGCTAGCCGGAGCATCATCGGCGTCAATGGCGGGTTCAAGAAGCCGGGTTGACAGAACCCCGCCGCGCCCCCATGGTCCCGCGTTTTCCGCATTCATCATGATTTTTAAAAGTCTCTGTCGCCACGCCGGTATCGGCGCGAATTCCTACCTTCTCAAAACCAAGTCCGCCAAAGTCGTGCTGGACGCCGGGATGCACCCGAAACACGAAGGTTCCGAAGCCATTCCGCATTACGAGTTCCTCGAAGCCGGCACCGCGGACTCGATCATCATCACCCACTCCCACCTCGACCACGTGGGGACGCTGCCGGTTTTCCTCCAGGATCAGCCTCAGGCGAAGGTTTTCCTCTCGCCCGAAACCGCCGGACTCGCCTCCGCGATGCTCCACAACTCGGTCAACGTGATGCAGTCGAAGCGCATCGAGCACGGCATCGCCGAGTATCCGCTCTTCGAGCACCGCGAGCTCGACCAGATCGAGGAGGACTTCGAAACGCGCAACATCGAGCGCATGTTCGACCTCGATCCCGCCGGCACGATCCGCGCCACTTTCCATGACGCGGGCCACATTCTCGGCTCGGTTGGCGTGACGATCGAAGCGGAGGGAAAAAAGATTTTCTACACCGGTGATGTGAATTTCGAGCACAGCACGCTGCAAAAAGGCGCGATGTTTCCGGAAACGACGGTGGACGCGCTGATCGTCGAGACCACCCGCGGCGAGCAGGCGCGCGACCCGAAATACGACCGCCCGACTGAGGAAAACGAGTTCGCCGCCGCCATCAAGGGCGTCATCGAGCGCAAGGGCTCGGTGCTCATCCCGGTCTTCGCGATGGGCAAAACCCAGGAGGTTCTCGGCATGATCCACCGCTTCAAAAAAGAGGGGCTGATCCCGAAAAACACGCCGGTTTACATCGGCGGCCTGAGCACGAAAATGACCCAGGTTTACGACCGGTTCAGCGGCCACTCACGCCGCCACCTGCCGAATTTCCGCTTCCTCAAGGACATGGAACTCGAAGCGGGCAGCAAGAAGCGCAAGGGCCCGATCCCCTTCCACCCCGGCTGCATTTACGCGCTTTCCAGCGGCATGATGTCGGAGAAGACCGTCTCCAACACCTTCGCCCGCCAGGGAGTTTTGGAAAACGCCAAGCACGGCCTGTTCTTCGTCGGTTACGCGGACCCCGAGACGCCCGGCGGCAAAATCCGCCTCGCCAAGCACGGCGATCTCGTCGAGCTCGACCCCGCGCACCCCGCCGTCCCGCTCAACTGCGAGATGCGGATCTTCGACTTCAGCGGCCACTCCACCCGTGACGCGATCCTCGATTACATCATCAAGGTCGCCCCGAAAAAAGCCTTCCTCGTCCACGGCGACGACGGCGCGGTCGCCTGGTTCAGCCAGGAAATCAAGCGTCGCCTGCCAAACACCGAAGTCATCGTCCCCGAGCCCGGCGTCGAATACGAAATCTAACAACCATCCATCATGTCCGAAACACTCACACTCCTGTCCAAGGTTCTTCCGCAGCTTGCCATCATCGCCGTCCTTTGCGGCTTCATCGGCTGGTCGCTGCGTGGCCGTCCTGCGAAAACGGCTCCCGCCAAACCCTCGCCCGCCGCCGACAAAGGCCAGCAAGACCGCGCGAAAAACCTCGAAGCCGCCCTTGAGAAATCCAAGGCCGCCCACAAGGCCCTGAAAGCCGAGCTGGAAAACCTCCAGTCCGCCTCCGTCACCAAAGCCACCTTCGACCACACCTACGCCGAGCTCGCCGCCGCGCGCAGTGCCGTCGACACCGAGACCAAGCGCATTTCCACCCTGGAGGCCGACCTCAAGAAAGCCCAGGACACCGTCAAACAGCTCAACGCCCGTCTCAACGACGGCGAAAAGGCCCAGAAAGAACGCAGCTTCGCCCTCGAAAACGAGCTCTCGAAAACCCGCGAGCAACTCGCCGTTCTCCAGAACCGCCCCGACGACAGCGCCGAGCTTCACGCCGAGATCGAGCGACTCCGCGAATCCGTCGCCGTTTCCAGCCGCTTCGCCGGTGAAGTGAGAAAGCGCGAGGCCGCCGCCATCGAGGCGCTTGAAAAAGCCGAGGCCAAGCTCGCCGATCTCAGCGATCCATCCCGCCCGGCCGCCGTTTCCAAGAAAATCGGCCCCGTCGTCGAGTCCGATCGCATCGCCGCCGCCAAAGCCGAAGTCATCCGCCTCGTCGAGATGAACAAGCAAAAGGAAGCCGCCACCATAGTTTTCGCAGAGGAAGAACCCACTGTCGTCGTAGAAGAAACCATCGTCATCGTGGAAGAGATTCCTGCTGCTGTGGAAGAAGCTCCTGTGGTCTTGGAAGAAACTCTTGTCGTTATGGAAGAAACTCTCGTCATCGACGAGGAAGTTCCAGCAGCCTCGAAAACGCCATCTGCCGAGCTTTCCCCGCTCGACTGATCAGCGCCCGCTGCGGCGTATGGCAGACGGGAGAAACGGAACCATCGGCATTGGTCTTGCTGGATGGGCAGCCGCTGTGAAAGCTGCCGCCGATTTGACGGCGATTCGAAATTCCCAGTTGGACGGATGGCGGGCCTTCGCGGTGCTGGGGGTGATGTGGTTGCACTGGGTGCCGGCGGTTTGGCGCGGGCACTTTCCCTTCGAGATCGGGCTGTTCTTTTTCCTGACGCTGACCGGTTTCCTGATCACCCGGATCCTGCTGCGCGAGCGAACGGCTTGCGAGGAAGGCGGCGGGAAATGGCATTTCAAGGCTTACGTGCATTTCCAAAAGCGGCGGATGATGCGGATCCTGGTGCCGTGCTACGCGGCAATGCTTTTCGCGATCATCGTGGGCGCTCCGGACATCCGGCAGCATTGGCTGGCCTACTTCGGGCATTGGTCGAATTTCCACATGGCGTTCATGGAGGGCTGGCCATCGGGGACGGCGCACTACTGGACGCTGGCGATCCAGGTGCAGTTCTATCTGGTGTGGCCGCTGGTGGTTTTCCTCACGCCTCGGAAGCTGCTAGCGGGGGTGTTTCTCGGCTGCGTGGCGCTCGCGCCCGTTTTGCGGATGATCCTGGCGTGGCGGTTTCCGGAAATCCATCACAGCGAGATGATCACTTTCACGGCGATGGATTATTTCGGCGTGGGCGCCTTGCTCGCTCTCGCGATCGACCGTGGGATGAAGGCGGGCGACGGAAGGCTGAATCTAGCAGCGATGGCCGCGTTCGCCGGATACATCGTGCTCTACGTTTTCAATGAGATGGGCCGGCAGGTCGCAGGCTTTTGCCACATCCAGCAGACGCTGGTCTCGGTGGCGTTCGCGGGCCTGATCTCGGCGACCTTGGCGGGCTTCGGCGGATTCCGGGAAAAAATCCTGAATCATCCGGCGGTGCAGCATGTCGGGCGCTTGAGCTTCGGGCTGTATCTCTTTCACACGCCGGTGCCGCTGTTGTTGGGCTTCGTGCTGCCGTGGCTGTGGTTTCCGTTCTTCACCGGATTTTGGCAAATCCTCCGCTTGGGAGTCTTCGGCCTGACATCCTGGGGGCTGGCTTGGCTGTGCTGGCGCTATCTCGAAACGAGGCCGGCGCACGGCCGAAAATGTGTCCCGGCTGTCTCAGCCGAACGAGGAGCCTCAGAATCCGGCTGAGACAGTCGGAACACATTCCCCATCCAGCCAAAGCCGAGATCCGTACAGCACGCCCCGAGGTTGATGCAGGATGAGCCAAGGTGCATCGCGGTTGATGCCCAGGTTCAATCCAGTCCATCCCAAGGTTCGTATCAGACGATGCCCAGCTTCGTGCCGACCGCCCCGAGGTCCGCAAGAGCCGATGCCAAGGCCTGTCCAGATCGTGCCAAGGTTCATGCGGGATGCCTCCAAGGTTCGTGAGGGATGCCGTCAAGGTCCGTCCAAGACGCCTCCAAGGTTTGTATGAGATGACGCCAAGGTTTGTACAGTACGCCCCAAGGTCCGTACGAGAGCGTGCCGAGGTTCGTCCAACACCGGCCGGCGGGCGCTAGTTTTTGATTGCCAGAGATGATTGCCCATTTCAACACTCCCTACGTGCCAGCCGTGAAAAAACCTTTGAAAACCGAGAAAACGACAGCATCCAAGCGCGTCGTGGAAGTGGATTTTTCGGGCGCGCCCAAGGAGTTCCTGTTTTTCAACTGCCACCAGGTCCAAAAATCCGGGGAATTCATCACGCTTATTCTCGGATTCGCGGATCCAGGCGCCCCAATCAAGACCGTTTTTCGAGGTGTGATCTGGAATCTTGATTTGGCATCCCAGGTTCCGGATCTGCAAAAATACATCGAAAAAATTGGAGCCCCAAATCCCGACGAGCCCAAAGGCACCTTGAGTTCCTCCAATTTCTCCACAGCACCAATCCCGTTCAACCAGATCGGATGCGCTTCACGGGGCGGCTGGGGTGAAATCTCGATCCGCCAGTTTTCTCACAAAGCGGCGATTGATTTGAAGCATCCGACTGCGGAGTCGAACACCGTGACGGGTGTGACTCACGGCGTTTATGTTTCAGACACCGATACCCACAAGCGTTTGATTTACGACCTGATCATCCACTCGGGACAACCATGAAAACGGTCTCATCCATCCGCAGCAAAGCCTTCAAAGTGGCGGCTACCGGCGCAACCCTTGTCGCCGCGCAAGGCTCGCTCATGCACGAGACCGGGAGCCACACTTTTGCCGAAGTTGAGTCCAAGGCCGTGGTTTCATCGCCGGCAAAGCTCTCCACCGCTCCGATAGAAGCAACCGCTCAGGCGAATGAAATCGTTTTCGACACCGATGCCGAGTGGGATGGTTCCGCCAAAGAGCGATTCAACGACCTTTCGCGGAAATTCGCGCTGGGGCGCTTGACCCCGGCTCAAACCACCGAATACGAGAACCTCAAAATCCTCCGCCGCAGGGAAAATCCTTCGAGATCCTTCGAGCAAATCAAGGCGGATATCGAGTTCCACCAAGCGGTCCGTGCCGCCATTGCCGGCCTCCAGCAGTTGATCGACCATGGCACCCGCACCTTCCGAGCCGAGACTTGAGCGCGGGAAACCGGTCAGCGCCCAATATCCGAAGACCAAATACCGGCAGGCGCTGCCCTCGCTCCTCATGGAGACCGGCGACCGCTGCGGTTATTCGCTCCAGCACGTTCTCGATCTGGGCCGCAAGTCGATGGAGGTGGATCATTTCAATCCGAAACTCAGGCATCCGTTCCGCAATCGCCATGGAAATCTGATTGCTGCCAGTCGTCATTGCAATGGTGCGAAGTCCGACACCTGGCCCTCTGCCGAGGACCGCAAGGCGGGGCTCTATCTCATCAATCCCTATGAGGAAGCGGACTACGGCAAGCACATTATCGAAGACCGTGCCACCGGCATTCTGAGTGGCAAGACCATCGCCGGTAAGTGGCATATCGAGATTCTCGACCTGAATGCCGCGCACCTCGTCACCAAGCGACTGGACCGCACCCAGCTCGGAAACGCCTTTCTCGCGGCCGCCATGGCATCGGGGACGGATTCCACGAACGAGCTCCTCCGCGCGGTGTTCGCCAAACTGCAGGAAGCGCAATCCAGCATGCTCCCGATCATGATTCCGGAGCTGCCCGCAGCCTGAGTTTACTTCCCGCAGGTCATCCTCCCAGAATCCACCCCGCGATATCAGGCACGGCATGTCACTCGAAATCGCACCACCCAAACTTAACCGATAGACACACTCGACCTCAGAAAAAACTTGTTGAATCATGGAATCGCAGTCCATCGTCACGGCATAGCCCTTCTGGATCTCACTGCCGGAGATCCTACGAATAACCACTGCTGGCCAGAGAATGAATATGCTCGATTTCTTCAAGCCGCTCTTTGAATTCCTGAAACTCACGCCACGCTATCTCATGGCAATTGGACTTGTCGCTGGTATGGTTCTTTTCGGCAGCAATCAGTTCAGAGAGACGCTTGGACTTACCAAATTTTCACAGGATTACCGCTCTGTTCTCGGGATTGCCTTCTTGTCGTCTATCGTGCTTTTGGTGGTCGCTATCGCAGGCAGCGGATGGAATTGGATTCAACGTGAATGGATGAAGAGGAAAGCGTTTCAGCGCCTCACGAAGCGCCTGAACGCTCTCACTGAAGACGAGAAGCAGATTCTCCGGCATTACGTGAAGTTCAATACGAGAAGCAATTGCCTCCGCATCGACGATGGTGTCGTTCAGGGACTTGTGAACAACCGAATTATTTTTCGATCCACTACTGTTGGCAGTATGGTTGACGGCTTTCCTCACAACATCAGTGAGGCGACGTGGGACTACCTCCACGCATGTCCTGAGGTCATCAAGGGGGAGAGTGAGAGAACCCGAACCGACAAAATCGAATGGTGATTCCAAAAGAGGCGAACAAGGCGTGGGTGAGCATGCTGGTCCGCATCGCAAGAACCGTCCCGACTAGCAAGAACTGATTGTGGTTGGTGATCGAGCGCATCATTTCAGCACAGAAAAAAGAGCTGGAGATGGAGATCGCCGGATTGAAAGATGAGGCGCGGGCGGTGGGTTTGAGCCTGCCGGCCTCGACAACAAAAACGCCCTAATCTGCCGTGAAAAGCTTGGCGGAAACGCCGTTTGTCTGGGATCTTGATTACCAGCCCGGAAGATTTCACTTCACAGCCGCGCCACCAACTCGCTAGATTCGCTTTATGATGACGTTGAATCCCTTCCCTCGCGGCCTGCTTTCCGTGCTCGCCGTCTTGTTTTGCCTCTGTGGCTTGCCTGCTCATAGCCAAGAGAAACCATCCGACGCTCAGATTGCGGATTGGCGTAAGGGGGCCGAGCAGGGAGATGCACTTGCTCAATGCAGACTCGGTTTTTGTTATGGGAACGGCGCAGGCGTGAAGAAGAACGCAGTCGAGGCAGTCAAATGGTTTCGCAAGGGCGCTGATCAGGGAGATGCCGCTGCCCAACACAACCTCGGGGTTCACTATTGCGAAGGCACAGGCGTGAAGAAGAACGCTGCCGAGGCGGTGAAGTGGTATCGCAAGGCTGCCGACCAAGGATTTACCCCTGCCCAATACAACCTCGGGTGTTGCTATGAGATAGGCAACGGCGTTGTGAAGGACGAGGTCGAGGCAGTCAAATGGATTCGCAAGGCTGCCGAACAAGGACTTGCGGTAGCTCAATGCAACCTTGGGACTTGCTATTACAACGGCTCAGGTGTGGATCAGGACGCAGCCGAGGCGGTGAAGTGGTATCGCAAGGCTGCTGATCAAGGAGATGCGGTAGCTCAATGCAACCTTGGGGCTTGTTATTGGAACGGCGATGGAGTGATAAAAAATGAGCTGGAGGGTTATAAATGGATACTCCTCGCAGCGGCTCAAGGGGATGAGACAGCAAAGAAAACCGTGTTAATTCAAGAGGTCCGCTTATCCACAGCTCAGCGTGCCGAAGGCCAGCGTCTGGCCCAGGAATGGGAAGCGAGGCTCGCAAATCGGGGAGCCAACCAAGAAATCGAACCTCGCCCCGCAACTGCTCCAGCGGGCAATAGTCCTAAGATCACAGGCACCGGATTCTTGATCACGCGCAACGGCTATCTGGTGACCAATCACCACGTTGTGAAGAACAGCACCAAAGTGCGCGTCCAGACCGCCGCAGGCTTATTGGATGCGGTGGTGGTCCGCGTGGATGCCGCCTCGGACCTTGCGCTGCTCAAAGTGAACGGGACTTTCGATGCGCTGCCCGTCGTGAGCAGCCGCACCGCCCGCTTGGGGGCGACGGTGGCGACCGTGGGATTTCCCAACACCGGCCTTCAGGGCTTCGAACCGAAACTTTCGAAAGGCGACATTTCGAGCCTCGCCGGGATTCAGGACGATGTGAGATATTTCCAGATCAGCGTGCCCGTCCAACCGGGGAACTCGGGCGGAGCCTTGGTCGATGAGCGCGGCAATGTTGTCGGCGTCGTCACCTCCCAGCTGAGTCAGGAAGCCGCGCTGGCAAGCACCGGCACACTGGCGCAAAACGTGAACTACGCGGTGAAGAGCAGCTATCTGCTCGGCTTTCTCGAAGCCGTCCCCGAAGCCAGCGCTGGAATGCCCGATGCGAAGACCCACGAACAGAAGTTCGAGTCTATGGTAGACGACGTGAAGAAGGCGACGGTGCTTATTCTTGGGTATTGAAGCGAGGTGGTGGCATGAAACAAAACACGAATGAGCCGCACCGACGGCCGCCGCGTCGGCCAGGTCCACTTCCGCAAGCTGGTGCCAGCGGTGGAAGAAGAGTTCGAGGAAGCTTGAGAAAGTGTCCCGGCTGTCTCAGCCGAACGAGGAGCCTCAGAATCCGGCTGAGACAGTCGGAACACATTCACCCGATGAGCCCCATCTTCGGGTAGTTCGCGCCGAGGATGGGTTTCAGGTTCGGGGCCTTGAGCCAGTCGCCGAGCAGGGTGCCGTAAACGCTGCGGAAATCGACGGTGTGCTTGATGTCGCCTTCCGATAGGTCGGTGAGGCTGGGGTGGCTGCCGTGGAGGCCGCCCTTGATGCCGGGGCCGGCGAGGAAGAGGCAGGAGGCCTTGCCGTGGTCGGTGCCGGCGCTGGCGTTCTCGGAGACGCGGCGGCCGAACTCGGAGAAGGTCATGAGCACGACGCGCTTGTCATTTCCCTGCTGTTTGAGATCGGCGAAGAAGGATTTCAAACCGCTGTCGAGCTGGCCTAGCAGGCGGTCGTGGGAATTGACCTGCTGGTTGTGGGTGTCGAAGCCGCCGTGGCTGACGTAGTAAACGCGGGTCGGCATGCCGCCGGCGATCATGCGGGCGACGAGGTTGAGATTCCGCGCCAGCGGGGTGCCGTCGTAGCGGACGGAGGTTTTGTGTTTGGCGGCGAGTTCGAGGATGGTCTTCGAGCTGACGCGGGCGTCGAGGGCGACGCGTTCGAGGAAGGCGAGATTTCCCTCGCCGGTGATGCCGCCCACCTTGCCGCCCGCGGCCATGGCGATGGAGCCGCCGTCGGTGGGCTCGTCATCCTCATGATCCGATGCGGTGTTAGGCTTGTTGAGGTCGGCGAAGAATAGTTCCGCCTGGTCCTTGTCGCCGCCGCTGTGGATCCAGCGGTAGAGCTCGGGCGAGTTCAGGCAGACGCCGGGGTTTTTCAAGGCTCCGAAGCTCTCGGGCTGGGTTTTGTTGAAGCTGATGCCGACGGTGGGATCGGCACCAGGGCAGGCGTTGTCGAAATAGCGGCCGAGCCAGCCGGTGTTGGAGTGGTTGGTGGTGTCGGCGGTTTCCCAGATGGAGGTGGAGACGAAGTGCGAGCGGTTCGGATTCGGATAGCCGACGCCTTGGACGATGCCGAGGTCGCCTTCCTTGAACAGCGAGCCGAGGAAGGGCATCGCGGCGTTCAGGCCGACGTGGTCGCTGAGCTTGATGATTTCCTTTTCCTTCTTGGCGAGGCGCGGGCGGGCCTTGTGATAGGCGTCATCCGCGAAGGGGACGAGCGTGTTGAGCCCGTCATTGCCGCCGGCGAGCTGGAGGACGATGAGGATGGTGTCGTCCTTGCCGGTGACGGGCTGGACGGCAAGGTCGCGGGCGCCTTCGTGGAGCTGGCCGAAGGTGCGCTCGACGAACATCGGGACGGTCCAGGTGGCGGAGGCGCCGAGGACGGTGGAGCGGAGGAAATCGCGGCGGGTTTTCATGGATTCAAGTGAGTTGATAGTATGGGGTGCTGAGCATCAGGTGGCAGAGCTCGGCGGTTTCCTTGTCGGTGAAAATCGCGCCTTTCTTGGTGACCGCGTATTCGATGAACGATTTGCGGGCTTTGTCGGGAAGCGGGCACTGGAAGAAGCGGAAGATGAGCGAATCGACGAGATCGGCGGGGTTTTCCCGCAGCGGGCGCGGGGCGATTTTCCCGTAGTCGGGACCGTCCCAGCCGCGGCCCATGCGCTTTGGGCCGGGTGCCATGCCGGGAGTTTTCACCCTCTCGGCCGTCATCGAATTGTCGGCCTCGCCCGCGCCTTTGGTGAGAAATCCGGCGAGGTTGTAGCGGGTGAGCAGGGTGTTGGTGTTGATCCACGCCTGTCCCCAGTCCCAGCCGGCGACGTTGGGCGGCATGAACAGCACCTGGCCTAACTGCTGCTGCGCGGTGACGGGGAACCCGATCGGCGGGTCGGTGATTTCGAGCTGCTTGAGCAGCTCGACGAGGTATTGGACCGGGGATTTGATCTGTGAGCGGATGGCGGCCTCGGAGTAGAACTCCTTGGACAGGAAAATTTCACGGAGCAGGGGACCACTCTGGAAATCCGCCTTCTGGAAACTCTCGGCGAGGGCGTCGAGCGCGGGCTCCGACGGGTTCTCATAGACGAAGAATTCCCAGAGTTTTTTCGTCATGAAGCGGGCGGCCTGCTTTTTCGCGAAGATGAGGTCGATGACGTCCTTGCCGGTGAACGGGCCGGTCTTGCCGAAGATGGTTTTATCCGCCGGGTCCCATTGGCGCTTGTCGTGGCTGACTTTCCCCTCGCCTTGATTCAGATAGTAGCCGGTGAACGCGCGGGCGGCTTCGCGGATGTCCTGCTCGGTGTAGTTGCCCTCGCCGAGGGTGAAGAGCTCCATCACCTCGCGGGCGAAGTTCTCGTTAGGCATGTTCTTCTTCGAGCTCTGGGTGTCGAGATAGAGCACCATCGCCGGGTCCATCAGGATCGCGTGGGTCAGGTCCTTGAAACTTCCGAAAGCGCTCCGCCGGAACAACTCGTTCTGGCGCATCATGAAAACCGGTTGCTTCACCTTCTGGATAGAGGTGGCGAAGTGGTCGTGCCAGAAGAGCGTCATTTTCTCACGCAGCGGGGCCTGCGTTTTGAGCATCCGGCGGAACCACCAGGCCTGGCCTTCGAGGGCTTGCTGGCGGCTTTCCTGCTGGAATTTCTTGATGGCCTCGCGCTTGGCGTTTGCGACCTCTTCGGGAGAGAGGCCCTCCATCGCCTTTCGGTTGCCGCGGAATAGCTGGCGACGTTCGCGCATGGCGGCGAGCGCCTGATCGCCGACACTCCACGCCGGAAGCGGGAACGCATCCAGCGGCTCGGCGGGCGAGACCAGGGAATTCACCGCCTTCTCCCGCCCGAGCGCGTGGAAGGATTTGATTTCCGCCGGGGTGCCGCCGAAACCCGCTCGGTTCAGGAGGTGGGCGGCCTCGAAGATGGTCCAGGTTTCTTCCGCTCTTGGTAGCATGGAGGGGAAACCCTGCCGCAAACCGGAAGTTGCGCGCGGAAAAACCATGGCTGTTTCACAAGAATCGGAAAGCGATTTACTTCGATTCCATCACAGCCTACCCGCCAAGCCATCCTCAAAAGCCTTCACGAGGCCATTGATCCACTCCTTGTTCTTCTCGCTGTCATCTTCTTTCGACCAGCGAATAAACGTCTGCTGAAGCCACACCAGCAGACTCTTCGTGACATACGCAAGCGGAAACACCCAGCCGTCGAATTCGATGAAATACTTCGTCACCACCGCTTGCTTCGGGATCGGGAGAATCGGTAAATCGTCGGCGGAAACGATCCACACCCCATCCGGACTCCGCCCACATGGCGGTGCGGTGTGTCTGTCGAAATGCCTGCGGTCAAATGGGGGTTCAAATTTCATGATTGTAGCAGCGTGTCTGTGACCGTCATGAATTTCAGGATTGTAGCGGCGCGTCTATGACCGCCGCACTTTGCCTCTCAGTCCCGGAAATGCCTTGGCTGTGCGCGATGTTCTCCATTTCAGCTTCTCAGCTTTTCAGCGTTTCAGCGTTTCAGCGTTTCAGCGTTTCAGCGTTTCAGCGTTTCAGCTTGTATGTCGAGGTGCCGTCTTCCGAGTTCGATCTCCCGCACGATGATCAGCATCCAGAGGTAGAATCCGAAATACAAGAGTCGCTGAGCCAGGCCAACGAGGTTGGGCTGCCATATCCGAATGAGCAGGCCCGTCATGATCCAGAGCAACACCACCCATTGCGCCCGCGACCAGTATTTGCGATCAGGTCCGTGTCGCTCCCACAGAAACATGGCTCCTATCATGGAGAGTAGAATCTGGAGTTGCGCCAAATAGATTCCCTGACGGTGAAGCCAGTAGGCCCGCAGACTGGCGTCATACTTCGGAACCTCCATGCGGTTGGATTCTGCCACCGCCTTGAAATCGAGAGCTGCGTTACTCTTCGGTTTCGTGCCGTTCGCCGCCGGGTGGCGATTTGCCTCCTCCTGGATGCTTGTGAACTCTGCCAGCGATGGCTTCAGCGGAAACCATGCCGTCTGCAGCATCATCGCCATCCCGATCGCCGCCGCCACCGAGGTGAACCAAGCGAGAAATCCCGGCCCCCGCTTCGCCGCATGCCAAGAGATGAAGCCCAGCACAAACGCGAAGCCCACCATGCACGCCACCATCGCCCAGCCCGCCGGACTGCGAGTGGTATAGGTGCTGATGAGGTCATACAGCGGATCAAATTTCCAGCGCCTCACGAAATTCGAGGTCTCCCCCGTTGCTGCGATATGCGCCGCCGCGAACAGCACGGGGATGAGCATCAAGACCCACTTGCAGATGAGAGACAGCAGGCCATCCAATTGCCTGCCAAGCACGTCGATTCGTTGGCGGAAGACGGCGTAGGGATTGGAGGCCGGAAGGGCGGGGTTGGCGGTGGTGTGGTTCATGATGGTTTCGAGAAGGAAATCAGACTGCCACGATCCGTCGCGGCCGGGTATCGCCGAGATCCCATGTCACATGACTGCGCGGTCATGAACCGGCGAATGGACACCATTCCCGAGTGATGTAGGATTTACAACATGAAGCGCACCCAGATCCAACTCCCGGACGAGCTTTACCAGCGGGCCAAGGCCTTCGCCGCGCAACGGGAGCTTTCCCTCGCTGAGGTCACCCGCCGTGGCTTGGAGTTGTTTCTCGACCGCTTCCCAAGCAACGAGCCGGCACGTGGCACTTGGACGCTTCCCCGCGTCGATGCCGGCGGCATCAAGGTGCCCTTGGAAACCCTTCGCCGCCTCACCGAACGATGATCTCGCGGACTGCTCGAATTGCTCGGTTTGGGGGTTGGCAGCCCCCCGTCAATGACGGATATTCCGCCGCGTGAGATTCGTCTTCTAGGAAACTTCCTTCTTTATCCGACAGGTCGCTTGGTTGAAATCCATCATCGAAACCGAATACCCATGAAAGACGAACTCTTCCAACAACTCGCCGCCAGTCTCAAGGAGGGCGGTGCGATCCTGCGTGGCAAAAAGAAGGCCGCTCGAACGACCACTCTCGAATCGCCCGATGCACGGGGGATTCGCGAGAAACTCGGTCTCAGCCAGACCCAGTTCGCCGCGCTCATCGGCATCAGCCCGCGCACGCTGCAGAATTGGGAGCAAGGCCACCGCCATCCCGAAGGAACCGCCCGCGCCCTGCTCCGAGTCGCGGAGATCCACCCGCAAGCCGTGTTGGAAGCCCTGCATCGCTGAATTTCTTCCCTAAAGGCCATTGAATCCAACATGAAAACACACGCTCCCATTCATCCTGGCGAGGTTCTTCGCGAGGATTTCCTGCTTCCCTTGGCCTCTCGGAATACCGCATCGCCAAGGACATTGGCGTCCCGCCCCGGCGCATCAACGAGATCGTGAAAGGCAAGCGCTCCCTCACCGTGGACACCGCCCTGCGCCTCGAACGCTACTTCGGCTGGCCCGCCGATGTGTGGCTCAATCTCCAGTCTCACCACGACCAGCAAACCGCCAAGGACTCCCTGAAATCCGCCCTTGCTGAAATCCAGCCATGCCCTGCGTTGTGAAAAAATTAGCGACCGCCATTGACGACCATGAAACGAAACACCGACCCGCTACCTCTACCCAATTTCTTCGCAGAAAAATTCCGTTGATCATCCTGACCAACTTGGCTAACTTTCCACTGTCATGCAAGTCACCATCCATGAGGCAAAAACGCAGCTTTCGAGGTTGATTGCGGCGGCAGAGCGCGGCGAGGAAGTCATCATCGCCCGTCGCGACAAGCCGGTGGTCCGGCTGAGCATCGTCGAGGAATACACCGGCAAGACCCGGATCGGTGGACTGAAAGGCAGCAAATTCAAAATGGGCGCGAACTTTGACGCCCCCGCACTCAACGCGGAAATCGCCAAAACCTTCAACGCCCCGTGACCGCCACCACCGTGACAGGCTGGTTGCTCGACACCCACGCGCTGCTGTGGATGCTCCATGGCGACACGCGCCTTTCAAAACCGGCGGCCCAAGCCATCGATGGAAAACTCCCACTCTATCACTCGTCAGCGAGCTTTTGGGAAATCGCCATCAAACTTTCCGGCAAGGGATTCGACTTCGAAATCACCGACGACTGGAACCAGCTTTACCCGGACGAGCTGAAGCGCATCGGCGTGCCACTCCTATCGCCAAACATCGACGATTGCCGCCTTCTCCAGGAACTCCCCAAACATCACGGCGATCCCTTCGACCGCATGCTGGTCTGCCAAGCCAAGCGCCTTGGATTAGGAATCATCTCCGTGGATAAAATCATCGACTCCTATCAAGTCAGGAGGGTCTGGTGATACCGCTGGATCTCTGCCCCCCTCTTTCCATCCAACATTCAACATTCAAAATTCATAATTTCCTCCTCTTCTGGCTCCGCCTCCAGCTCGACTACGATCTGATGCGCGCCGAGCACGAGAATGGCGAACGAATCCAACGCGAGGTCCAGCCACATGCGGCGTGACCGGACAGAAACACTCGTTTTCCAACCAAATAAAGACCCTTGAATTTCGGCATCTTGTAAATTACATATTTACGCATGCCGACTGCTACCACCATCAGCACCACCGACGCGGCACGCCACTTGGGTGACTACCTCGCAAGGGTCAAACACAAAGGCGAGCATTTCCTTCTCACGAAGAACGATCAACCAATCGCTGAACTCTCGCCAGCCAGCGGGTCCCGCCGCGCCACCTGGGGGGAATTGGTGTCTGCCGTCGCCCGTCTGCCACGCGATCCCATGTTCGCGGATGATCTTGAAAAAGTGAACGAGGCCGACCAACCCGCCGCCAATCCATGGGCCTGATTCTCGATACTTCCGCTCTGGTGGCTTGGGAACGTGCCGAGAATGCCGGACAAACCCTCGCCCTCGACAACGGCGAGGAACTGGTGATGCCCGCCGTGGTGTGGGCCGAGGCCCTGGCCGGCGTCCGTCTGGCCGATTCCGCCGCCCGGGCCGCCCGCCGGATGGCGCGCCTCGAAGCCTTGCGCCGCGTGATGGGCATCGAGCCGTTCACCGCCGAAACCGCCGAACACCATGCCGATATCTTCGCCGAGTTGACCCAAAGCGGCACGATGATTCCCCAAAACGACATCGCCGTGGCCGCCACCGCGCGTTGTCTGGGATGCGGCGTCCTCGTCGGCCCCAAGGATGAAGCCAATTTCCGCCGGATCGCGGGCCTCGAAGTCCGGGTTTTAACCGCGAACTGAGCCCCCCCATGAAAAAATCCTGCGGCCGCCAGCACCCCCGTTGGCAAGTCATCGGCTTCCCTCCTGACAGCCGGGACTTTCATGATGCCTTCTGGCCGAAACTCCGCGAGGCCGACTTCGCCCGCCGCCGCGCCTACGATTGGCGGGCCGCGCTCCTCCTCATCCAACAAGGCGTCACCGAATTCGCCACCGTCAACGAAAAGGACTTCCGCGACTGCGGCTTCCAGCGGGTCTGGAATCCGCTGAGCGGATGGTTCTTGCTACGGGCGGAATCGCATGTCACATGACTGACCGGTCATGAACGACATTTTCTCGAAGAACGGGGTTTCGCTTGGCCGGATGCAAAGTCTGGCAAAGGTGGTGCGGGAGGGGACAATCACTCTAGCGGCCAAAGGGGATGCCAATGCGCAGAGCCAGATCAGCGGAGACATCAAGGAGCTGGAAGAAGTGCTGGGCTTGAATCTGCTGGACCGGATCAAGAAGCCCTATCCTCCAACGGTCGCGGCTCAACGGTTGGCCGACGCCTACGAGCGCTTCGTGCGCGAGGTGAAGGAGGTTTCCGCGGAGGCGGGGGGATTGCAGCTGCCAATCACCGTGGGTGCGGGCGAGGTGGTGATCCGGGAATTTTTGATTCCGAAGATCGGCAGGCAGAGCAAGGGCAAGCAGCCGGTTTCCTGGGTGATGCGCAATCTGACGTGGCGGAAGATTCAAGAAGGACTCGCAGCGGAACGGCTGGACGTGGGGATCGCCTCTGGACTTGAAGCAAGTGGGAATGTGGCAGTGGTGGACCTCGAAAGCTACGGGTTCAAGTTGTTGCTGCCAGAGCACGAAACACCGGATAAAAGCGGTTGGAAACGCCTGACGGATCTGCCGGTGGTCGTGCTGGATGGCGATGGAAAGTTCCGGCAGTTCCTCGCGGGCTGTGAGCGTGAGCACGGAGTGAATCTCAAGATCGGAGCCGAATGCACCAGCTACCCGCAGGCTGCCGATCTGGCGGAGGTGGCAGGCTGGGCGGTGTTTGTGCCGGAGTATTGGTGGCGGCGGCGCAAGGAATGGGCGGCGCGGACACAGAAGCTACCCGGGCTGGAACAACACCAGCGGAAGTTCCAACTCGGCTGGAACCGGAAAGTCGCTGAACGCCGGCCGGAGGTGGCGAAGCTGGTGAAGGCGCTCGGGGGGATGAAGTGACGCCTGGAGTCAAACTGAATTGTCCCCAACTGCGTTCCGCGCGGAGTGGGATGCCCATTGTAAAAAATCCCCCTGTTTTTCACGCGCGGCCCGTGATTCATTCCCGCCATGCAACCGCGCGACCTTGATCCCACTCCCGAACTCCTCTCCCCCGCGGGAAACTGGGACTGCGCCCGCGCCGCCGTCGCCGCCGGGGCGGATGCCATCTATTTCGGCCTGCCGCGCTTCAACGCCCGCCTGCGCGCGGATAATTTCATCGATGCGGATCTCAATGAGCTCATGGAATACCTCCACCGCCACGGCGTGAAGGGATTCGTGGCGATGAACACCCTCATCTTCACCAGTGAAATGAAGACAGCCGAGGAGCAGCTCCGCAAAATCGCCGCCGCCGGCGTGGACGCGCTCATCATCCAGGACCTCGGCCTCGCCAAGCTCGCCCGCGAAGTCGCGCCGAACGTCGAGCTCCACGCCTCGACCCAGATGACCATCACCTCGCCGGAAGGGCTCGCTTTCGTCGAATCGCTCTTTTCGCTAGAAAGAGCCGTCCTCGCCCGCGAGCTTTCCATCAAGGAAATCGAGCGTTTTCAGGCTTCTTCCGTGGAGACGAAAACCCCGCTCGAAGTGTTCGTCCACGGCGCGCTCTGCGTCGCTTACTCCGGCCAGTGCCTGACCAGCGAGTCGCTCGGCCAGCGCAGCGCCAACCGCGGCGAATGCGCGCAAGCCTGCCGCATGCCCTATGAAATCGTGGTCGATGGCGAGACCCGCGAGCTCGGCGCGGTTCGCTATTTGCTCAGCCCGCAGGATCTTGCCGCCGTCGATCTCGTCCCCGACCTCGTCCGCGCCGGGGTGAAATCCTTCAAGATCGAAGGCCGCCTCAAGTCGCCCGAATACGTCTCCGCCGTCACCCGTGTCTATCGAAAAGCGCTCGATGCCGCGATGGCGGAAACCGAATCCCCGATCACCCCGTCCGACCGCTACGAGCTGGAAATGACCTTCTCCCGCGGCCTCAGCACCGGTTGGTTCGCGGGCACCAACCACCCGTATCTCACTCACGGGAAGTTTGGCAAAAAGCGCGGCCCGCTGCTCGGCACCATCACCGAATGCGGCCCCGGCTGGATCCGGCTCGGCGAACTCACCGGCGTGCCATTCACCGCCGGCGACGGCGTCGTCTTCGATGCCGGCGAGAACCGCGACCTCGAACAAGGCGCTCGCATCTGGGTGATCGAGGGCGACCGCCTCATTTTCCACCTCACCTACAGCGGCATCAACTTCGACCGCATCAAGCCCGGTCAGACGCTCTACAAAACCTCCGATCCCAAGCTCGACTCCGAGCTCCGCCGCTTCTGGCAGAACTCCCGCCCCGCCGAGAAAAAGACGCCGCTCCACCTTGTTGTTAGCGGCAAGACCGGCGAACCCATCACTGTAGCAGCGGTCTGTGACCGTCTGTCTTTCTCCGCGTCCTCCACCCTCCTGCTCGAACCCGCCGCGAAACACCCGCTCGGCACCGAAAAGCTCGTCGAGCAGCTCGGCCGTCTCGGCGATTCCTCGTTCGAGCTCGGCACGCTCGACAACCAGCTCGAAGGAAACTGCCACATCGCCGTTTCCGCGCTGAACCAACTCCGCCGCGCCTTGGTGAAACAGCTGGAGACCGCCGCCGCGATCAAGCCGGTGCTGCCGAAAATCACCACCACCTATCAGGACCTTCTTCCTTCGACGTCCGATGTTGGAAGTTCGACGTTCGATGTTCCCACCCTCTCCGTCCTCTGCCGCACGCCCGGCCAAGTCGCCGCCGCCCTCGAATGCGGCGTGGAGACAATTTACTGCGACTTCGAAGACCCGCGCCGCTACAAGCAAGCCGTCGCCCTCGTCCGCTCGGGGAATTCCCAAATCCACCTCGCCACCCCGCGCATCCTCAAACCCGGTGAGACGGGCTATTTGAAACTCATCGAGAAAGCCGAACCCGACGGACTGCTCCTCCGCAACCTCGGCGCGCTCCACTACTACAAAGACCGCCACGACCTGAATAAAATCGGCGACTTCTCACTCAACGTCGCCAACCCGATCACCGCGAAGCTCCTGATGGAAAACGCCGCGCTCGACTACCTCACGGTTTCCTACGACCTCAACATCGGCCAAGTGCTAGAGCTGCTCCACAGCGCGCCGCCCGAGTGGTTCGAGCTCACGCTGCACCAGCACATGCCGATGTTTCACATGGAGCACTGCGTCTTCTGCGTCTTCCTCAGCAGCGGCACCACCTACAAGGATTGCGGCCGGCCGTGCGAAACCCACGTCGTCCATCTCCGCGACCGCGTCGGCCAGCTCCACCGCCTGCAAGCCGATGTCGGCTGCCGCAACACGCTTTTCAACGGCAAGGCGCAGACCGGCGCGCGCTACTACGAGCACCTCCGCGCCACCGGCCTCTCGCGTTTCCGCGTCGAGCTGCTGGACGAGGCCGAGGACGCCGCGAAAACCATCCGTGCCTATCAGGATCTGCTCAGCGGCAAGTCGGACGCCTTCGAACTCCTCAACCAGGTCCAGGCCCTTGAAAAACTCGGCGTCACCGAAGGCACGCTGGCCGAGCATTGACAGGCGCCCGCCGGTCAGATGTAGGAACGGTAGGCGGGATGATAGAGCGACCGGCGCACCGCAGGCTCGATTTCGTCATCCGTGAGGGGAATGCCCGCCAGGCCGGAATGGACGGCTTCCCGCGCGACGGCGGTGGCGATCTTCACGGACACCTCGCGGATGCGGGTGAGCGACGGATAGATCCGGCCGAGCGCGAGGTCTTCATCGGTCACGAGGCCGGCCAGGGTGCGGGCGGCGACGAGAAACATGCGTTCCGAGACTTCCGCGGATTCCACGACCAAGGAGCCCAGACCGACGCCGGGGAAAATATAGACGTTGTTTCCCTGACCGGGAACGAAGGTGCGACCTTCGAATTCGACGGTGGGAAACGGACTGCCACTTGCGAAAATCGCGCGGCCGCCTGACGACTTATAAGCAGCCTCCGCAGTGCACTCCGCCTGGGAAGTCGGATTGGAGAGTGCGAAAATCACCGGGCGTTCGTTGAACTCCGCCATGCGGGCGATGATTTCCGGAGTGAACTTCGCGGGCGTGCCGGAGACGCCGATCAGGGCGGTGGGACGGAGGGTTTCCACCGCCTCCGCCAGCGTGGTCAGCGGCGGATGTGGGTGCGCGTAGGGAATTTTGTGATGGGCGAGTTCCGCCAGACGTTGCTGGACGACCAGGCCCTGGGAATCGACAAACCAGCAGCGCGCCCGCGCCGCGCTTTCTGACAGGCCGGCGTCGCCCGCCGCGGCGCAGAACAAATCGGCGATACCGGTGCCCGCCTCGCCCGCGCCGAGGAACAGGAGCTTCTGTTCCGCGAGCGATTGGCCGGTTTCGCGCAGGGAGGCGATCAGGCCGGCCAGGGCGACGGCCGCGGTGCCTTGGATGTCGTCGTTGAAACTGCAGATCCGTTTCTGATAGTCTCGCAGCAGGTGGAAGGCGGTGGTGTTGCCGAAGTCCTCCCACTGCAAGAGCGCCTTGGGGAAAACGCGCTTCACGGCGGTGACGAACTCGTCGATGAACGCGTCATATTCGCCGCCGCGCACACGCGGCTGGTTCAGTCCCAGATAGGTCGGGCTGTCGTGGAGGTTGCCGTTGTTGGTGCCGACGTCGAGCGTGATGGGCAGGCAGTAGGCCGGATGCAGTCCGGCGCAGGAAGTGTAGAGCGCGAGTTTTCCAACAGGAATCCCCATGCCGAGCACTCCGAGGTCGCCGAGGCCGAGGATGCGCTCGCCGTCGGTGACCACGATCATGCGCACGTCGGTCTGCGGCCAGTGGCGGAGGATCTCGGCGATGCGGCCGCGCTCGCGGATGCTGATGAACATGCCGCGGGGACGGCGGAAAATCACCCCATAGTCGAGGCAGGCCTGGCCGACGGTGGGCGTGTAGATGATGGGGATCATCTCCTCGGGGTGGGTTTCGAGGAGTTTGTAGAAGAGGGTTTCGTTGCGGTTTTGCAGCAATGTCAGGAAGACGTATTTGTCGAGAGGCTCGGGCTGGCGCTGGAAATTGGCGTAGGCGCGGACCAGTTGCTCTTCCAAGGTGAACACCCGCGGCGGCAGCAGTCCGCGCAAGCCGAGGGCGTCTCGTTCCTCTTCCGGGAAAGCAGTGCCTTTGTTCAACAGGGAATTGGCAAGCAGGGCGGAGCCGCGGGGAAACGTGGCGCCACCGGTGGCCTGCAGGCTTGGCGCGTGCGGAGCGGGTGTTTTCACGGCCTGACATTGGAGAGCCCTCGGAGGAATCACAACGCGCCTGCTTCGATATTACACGCAAATCATGCAGTGTGCCCGCTCCGACTCAGCCTTTCCACAGCATCCGCACGCCGAAGAGGACCAGCACGCAGCCGAAGATCCGGGTGAGCGTGTGATTGCTGAGCGAGCGCATCAGGTCGCTGCCGAACCAGGCGGCCACGGCGGAGGCGAGGCCCACGGCGAGGACGATCTTCCAGTTGATGAGCCCGTCGACGCGGGAATTGTTAGCCGTGGCGGCGATGGCGGTCACGATGATGACGGCCATCGAGGTGGCGACGGCTTGCTTGTGCTCGATGCCGAGCGCGAGGACGAAGGCGGGCACCATGACGAGGCCGCCGCCGACGCCGCAGAGCGCGCCTAGCAGTCCGGCGACAAGGCCGATGAGGATGGCGGAAACGAGGAATTTCATCGGCGGCGTTTTGCTTGCGGGGTTGTGGAAATCAGCGCTTGAACGGATTTGAGACGTCCTCAATCCGCCGAGTCGTCAAACCGCGGTTGGGTAAATCAAGATGATCACGCGACGAACCCGCGGGCGGATCGCGAAGATTGCATCAGTCGGTGCCGGTGAGGCGCTGGTTCAGCGCGATCGAGCGGCGGAGGGCGCGCATCACATCAACCAGACCTTGATGGGATGACGCCGCGGTGGCGCAGGCCGGATGATGGTGGGTGTTGCGGCTGATGAAACGGCCGATCTCGGCGTAGAGCTGGCGCATCTGGGTGTCTAGCAATCCGCTTTCCAACCGCAGGATGGAGATCTCCTTGTTGCAGTCGTTGATCACTAGGAAGGCCTCGGAGGCGTGCATCCGGCGGTCCCTTTTCTTCTCGTTGAGCTGCTCGTCCACGAGGTCAACCTTGTCATCGCCCGCTTCGATTTCGGCGCCGATCAGGAGTCGTTGTTTTTTGAGGTCGGAAAATTTGAGTTTGAGATCGGTAAGGCGGCGTTTGACCTCGGCGATTTTCTCTTTGTCCGCCTCCGAGCCTTTCGACTCGTTGGTGAGCACCTCGAGTTTCATCTTGAATCCGTCATAGGCGCGGCGGACTTCGCGGGCTTCGTCGACGATTTCATCGCGCCGCCAGGCGAGGGTTTCGAGTTCGGTGAGCAGGTGGATGCGTTGATCCATCAGCTCCTGATGGACTTCCGGAGTGTTGTTGAGAACGCTGACGCGCTTCTCGTGGGCCTTGTCGAGTTCGATCTGGCAGTCCTCGACTTTTTTCCGGATCAGCTCCTTCTCCTTGATGAATTTCCGCAGGTTCCAGTACTCGACGGAAAGCTCCTCGATGTCCTCGACCTTCTCCCAGATCGCCATCCCGAGCTGTGCCTCGGCCTCGCGCAAAAGATGCGTTTCGCTCACCGCATCCGCCATGCGCTGGCTCCTTCGGAAATAACCGAAAGTCTGCGCGACACGGGCGATGAGATAGCGGGAAGAAGTCATGGGAAATGCAGATTGGCTTATTTGGAAATCTTGCGTTGCAGGCTCTCGATGACGGAGAAGTCTTCAAGAGTCGTCACGTTGCCCGAGATCTTGCCCGTGGAAACGAGTTCTTTCAAGAGGCGGCGCATGATTTTTCCGGAACGGGTTTTCGGCAGGCCGGGAGCGAAGTGGAGATCGTCCGGCTTGGCGATCGCGCCGATGACCTTGCCGACGTGATTGCGCAACTCGGCGCGGAGGGCTTCGGACTCCTCGTAATTCCCCTTCAGCGTGACGAAGGCGGCGACGGCCTGGCCCTTCATTTCGTCCGGGCGGCCGACCACCGCGGCTTCCGCGACGGCGGGGTGGGAGACGAGCGCGCTCTCGATTTCCGCGGTGCCGAGACGGTGACCGGAGACGTTGAGCACATCATCGAGGCGGCCGATGATCCAGAAATTGCCGTCCTTGTCGCGGCGCGCGCCGTCGCCCGCGGTGTAGATGCCGCCGGGGTAGTCCGACCAGTAGGTCTTCTTGTAGCGCTCCTTGTCGCCGTAAATCGAGCGGATCATCGATGGCCATGGCTTGCGAATGACGAGGCGGCCGTCCTGGCCGTTTTTGCATTCGTTGCCCGCGTCGTCGAGGATCGCGGCGTCGATGCCGAAAAACGGCAGCGTCGCGGTGCCGGGCTTGCAAGGGGTGGCTCCGGGAAGCGGGGAAATCAGGATCGCGCCCGTCTCGGTCTGCCACCAGGTATCGACGATCGGGCAGCGTCCGCCGCCGATGTGCTTGTGGTACCAGTTCCAGGCTTCCGGGTTGATCGGCTCGCCGACCGAGCCTAGCAGGCGAAGCGAGGACAGATCGTGGGCGGCGGGAAAATGGTCGCCCGCCTTGATGAAGGCGCGGATCGCGGTCGGCGCGGTGTAGAAAATCGTGACGCCATATTCCTCGACCATTTTCCAGAAGCGGCCGAAATCCGGGCAGTTCGGCGCGCCTTCATACATCACCTGGGTGACGCCGTTAGCCAGCGGGCCGTAAACGATGTAGGAGTGACCGGTGATCCAGCCGACGTCGGCGGTGCACCAGTAAACATCCTCGTCGCGCATGTCGAAAATGTATTTGCAGGTCGAGTAGGTGCCGGTGAGGTAGCCGCCGGAGGTGTGGAGAATCCCCTTCGGCTTGCCGGTCGAGCCGGACGTGTAGAGGACGAAAAGCGGGTGCTCGGAGTCGAAGCCCTTGGCGACGTGTTTCGAGGAAACGCTGGCGACCTCGTCGTGCCACCACGCGTCGCGCTTGGCGTCCATCGAGATTTCGTTTGCGCAGCGTTTGACGACGATGACACGCTTGACCTTGTCGTATTTCGCGAGCGCTTCATCGACCACCGGCTTGAGGGCGACGACCTTGCCGCGCCGCCAACCGCCGTCGGCGGTGACGATGGTGGTGGCGCCGGAGTCCTCGAGGCGATCGACGATGGCCTCCGAGGCGAAGCCGCCGAACACCACGTTGTGCACCGCGCCGATGCGGGCGCAGGCCAGCATCGCGATGGCGGCTTCCGGAATCATCGGCATGTAAATGAGCACGCGGTCCTTGGCCTTGACGCCGTTCTTGAGGAGCACGTTGGCGAAGCGGCAGACGTCCTTTTGAAGCTGGCCGTAGGTGATCACGCGTTTGTCACCGGGCTCGCCCTCCCAGATGATGGCGGCCTTGTTTTTGCGGGGGCCGGCGGCGTGGCGATCCACGCAGTTTTCGCAGACGTTGAGCTTGCCGCCGTCGAACCACTTCGCGTGCGGGGGCTTCCAATCGAGCACTTTGGACCACGGTTTTTGCCAAACCAGTTCCTTCGCCTCACGCGCCCAGAACTTGTCGGGCCGGTCGATGGATTCTTTGTAGAGCTTCTTGTAAGCCGCCATCGATGGGATGCGGGCCTTCGCGGAAAATTCCTTGGATGGCTTGTGGACGGTGTCCAGATCGTGGTTGGAAACGGATTTTTTGGCGCTCATGGGATTCGAAAAATTCAGATGGCGGCACGCATGACGGCTCGTCGTTGCGGGAAACTAGAAAGCTATCGCACGGGCGGCAAGCCGGAAGAATCACGGATTCCTCCCGGTTCTTCGTTATTTCTTCGAAGGCGATTTGCGGGAAACCGTGATCCCGGTCATCGAGGAAATCGAAAACCGCCTCTCCTGGCAGCCGCAACCCAGCTTCCGCTTCGCGAAGATCGGCGACGCCATCGAAGACACCGCCACGCGTGATAAATCGCAGGACACCGATCCCATCACTGTCGAGATCCGGCAGCAGATGGAAGCCTTGCTGGAATCGACCAAGAGCCAGCGCAGGATCACCCCCACCGGGACCGAAATCTCGTGAATCCCATCGTCTTACGCGTCGCTATCATCGCGACGGCGCTGGTCGTCTGGTTCTGGACCCAGAAGCTTATCGCCCGCAAATGCGGCGGCATGACCTGCATCGGCGATGCCGCGCACCAGCTCACCGCGAACCTTCACCTCTACTTTTCCGAAAACGAAAAATCCGCCAACCGAGCGCTGATCATCAGCTGAAATGAGGATCTTGCGCCCTCGAACCGCTCAATCCCGCCTCTTTTTCCTCGGTTCATCCGAGGCTTCGCGCTTTTTCTCGGGCTTCGGATTTCCCAGCAGCATCTGAATTTCCACGGAATTCAAGGCCGCCCAGGCGCCGGGTTCCAAATCGCCGAGCCACAGGGCGCCGATGCGCACGCGCAGCAGCTTGGTTACCTGATAGCCGAGCGTGTCGAACATCACCCGGATCTGGCGCTTCGCGCCGTGATCGAGCACCACCTTGAGGCGGCGGGACGAGAGGCGCTCGATGGATTTCGCCTTCAATTTCCCCTCGGTCGTGAAGACGCCTTCGAGAAACTGGTCGAGGTGGGCGTTTTCGAACGCCTGGTTCGAGGTGACGAGGTATTCCTTCTCGATCGACTTCGACGGGTGCATTAACTGCTGCGAAAGATCGCCGTCGTTGGTCAAAATCAGCAGGCCTTCTGAGTCCATGTCGAGCCGCCCGACGTGGTGCAGCGAGTGCAGCGAGGCTGGTAGCATTGAGTAAATCGTGTCCCGGCCGAGTTCGTCCTCGCGGGTGCAGACGAAGCCGCGCGGCTTGTGGAAGGCGACGATCATCGTCTCGCGCGGAGCCACCCGCTTGCCGTCC
Organism: Luteolibacter sp.; assembly: GCF_058122085.1. NCBI lineage: Bacteria > Pseudomonadati > Verrucomicrobiota > Verrucomicrobiia > Verrucomicrobiales > Verrucomicrobiaceae > Luteolibacter > Luteolibacter sp. The sequence goes on from NZ_JBIKBQ010000006.1 coordinate 40,540, forward strand.
ACCTTCACGTGGTCGCCGGGTCCGATGCGGGTTCCCATGTTGACGCACGGGCTGCCATTCACCTCCACGCGACCGGCCTTGATGAGTTCATCGCAAGCGCGACGGGAGCCCACGGCGCAGGACGCGAGGTATTTGTTGAGGCGGGTGCCGTCGTTGGTTGCCATGGGAGCTGTAAATACAAAAGGCGCGAACCCGGTGGGATCCGCGCGTTTTAGAAAGTGGTGTCGTCTGAGGAAGAAGCCAGGGGGTTAGCCCTCGTGCTTGGTCTTCGGAAGTCCGACGGGGGACCTGCCGGCTTTCCATTCGCCGCGCTCCTTGAGGAGTTTGACGCGCTCGAAGCGCTTGAGAACGGAACGTTTGCCGCCGACGGTGGCATTGGACTTGAGGCTATTGTGCTTGGACATCTCGGAATGAGGTTAAAGATCGCGGGAGGCGGAAACTAGGGACGGCTTTTCCCCGTGGCAATCCGAAAAAGGGGAAATTTTTCCATGGCGGCGGTCGGAAGCCGCCGCCCCGGTTCACCTCGGTCATTTCACGTCCGGGCTGCGCCCGAATTTTGCCTCGCGTAAAACAGGGATGAATGGGATCGGTGATCTCGCTTGCAGATCAACGGATAAGAACTGCTAATCCGTGAGCCGCGACCCCATGTGTCGCCCGTTGGCGCGTTGTGATCTCAATACCGGATCTGCGATTACTCCGCACCAAGTCCCAACTCATCTTCCAGCATCGCGGTGAGACAGCGCGGCGGGTGGTCCATGCAATGCGGAGCGATGGCGATAACCGCATCTAAAGGCTCTTTGTGGAATTCCCGCATGACGGGTTCCGTATCGGCTCCGTCGGTATTTTCCGCGTTCCCCTGCGCTGATTGTTGTCGATAGATCGTGCGCATCAAAAGCAGAAAGCACGCCTCGCGACGGGCCGGGGTAGGCTGTCTTTCGAGAAACGCACGGCATTCTTTTTCAAGACCCTCAAGTGTGTCACCCTCCTTCGCGCTCAGATAGAGCTCCGCGTAGTCGATGAAATCCCGCAGCGGAGCGAGCGCAGGATTTGCCCGCGCATGCCTGAAGAGCTCCGCCGCCGCCGGGCGCGGATCGGGCTTGCTCTGCCAAGAGCGGAACTCCGGGAAATCACTGCAGCGCAGTCACAGCTGGATGTATTCGTCGCGAGCTTCCTTGGGCAGGCCCGGAACTTGATAGAAGAGCGTCAGATCCTCGAACAGATTGGTAAATCCGAGCGCATGGCCGTTTTCCCGCAGAACCAAACTTGCCCCGCCTTGGGAAAATGTTTCGTCGGCGTTCTTTCTTGATCGTTTCCATGCGGCTTCGAACGCGTCGCCCAGCGCGACCATCGCCTGCGCCTTTTCCTGGGGCTGACCTTTTGCGGCCGCCTCTGCCAGTGATGCGAATTCCATGATCCGCTCCCGCGCCTGCGGATCGCCGATGGATTTCGAAGCTCCCGCGAAATCCTCGCCCGCTGCATCCGGCAGACGGAAATAGATCACATCGTTGGCGGCGACCTTTTCCACCCGGACCAGCGCGTTCGCGTCCGGCCAGCGCGCCACCAGCATCTCGCCCGCCCGCACCGCAGACTGCCCGAGCGCGAAGGATTTCTCAGCCCGGAACACGGTGATGCCGTCCTTCGTCGGTGAAATGAGTTTCAGCTCGCGGCGGAAAATCACGTCGTCCCACGACCATTGCCGGAGGTGGCCGCGCGACTTTCCGTCCGCTCCGTAAATCGTCAGCCGCGAAAGCCACGGCAGCCCGGTCTTCCACGGCACGCCGCATTCCGGGGAAATGCGCCATGAATCCACGTGCCGCCGCTTTGCTGGCTTCCCTGGAGCGCGGGTCCGCGCCGACGGGCGATGGCTGGCCGCGGCTGAGCGAGCTGCTGGAGAAGCATTCTGATAGCGCGTTCGGCCGGGCCCACGGTTTCGACTCGATCCGCAGCCCGGAGGATTTCCGCGAGGCGGTTCCGCCGATGAGCTACGAGGAACACCGGCCCTGGATTGACCGCGCCGCAGCCGGGGAAATGCGGGTGCTCGCGTGCGACGAGCCGATCGGATTCGAACGCACGTCCGGCACCTCGTCGCGGGCGAAGTGGATTCCTATCACCTCGGGCCTGCGAGGGGAGTTCGCCCGCGGGCTGGCCGCGTGGTTCGGCGCTTGGAAAATCCGCCGGCCGGAAGCTTTCGAGGGCCGGGCCTACTGGGCGATTTCGCCGCCGGGCATGAATCAGGAAACCACGCCCGGCGGGCTGCCGGTGGGCATGACCAGCGACGCGGCGTATTTCCCGGACGAGATCGGCGGGCGCCTGGCGAAGTGGCTGGTGGTTCCTGAACTGAGCGGGAAAACTGAATCGGTTTTCGAGGAAACGGCGGAATCCTTGCTCGCCACACCTGACTTGAGCGTCGTCTCGGTGTGGGGCCCGACGTTTCTGCTGGGCGTCGATGCCGCCGTGCGCCGCTTGCGCGGCGATTTCACGTGGCGGGAAATCTGGCCGCGACTCGCGCTGGTGAGCTGCTGGGCGGACGCGTCGAGCGCGCCATGGATTCCGCGTCTGCGCGAGCGACTCGGCGGGATTCCGATCGAGGGAAAAGGCCTGCTAGCGACTGAAGGCGTCAGCTCCGTTCCGGATGCGATCGACGGCAGCCCGCGGCTGGTTAGCGAATGTCATTGGCATGAATTTCTCGACGAAGCGGGGGATTTCACCGCGATCCCCGATCTCCAGCCAGGCCGGATTTACGAAGTCCTTCTCACCACTGGCGGCGGTCTCTACCGCTACCGCGGCGGCGACCGCGTGCGGGTGACCGGCATCGGCGCGGACGGCCTGCCGCGGCTCCGCTTCGTGGGGCGCGCCGGAACCGTCTCGGATCTGGTAGGGGAGAAGCTTCATGAGGAGCAAGTCGCTGAGGCGTTAGCCAGCCGCGGGTTTCTGGTGGCCGATCCGGATCGCCCCGGCTACGACCTGTGGCTTGAGGACCCATCGTACGCGGGAGCGGTTGAAAAACAACTGCGCCAGAATCCCAATTTCGACCAGGCGCTCGCCCTCCGGCAGCTTGCTGAGCTGCGGATCCGCCGCCTGCCCGGGGAATGGTGTCTCCGGCTAACGGGCGCGCTTGCCAGGCACCGCGGCTGCCGCATCGGCGATGTGAAACCACCTGTATTGATCACCCGGGAATCGCCGGAGGAGGTGGCGGCATGGCTGGGTTGATATTCCGCCGGGCTGGCGAGGCCGACCACGTGGCGATCGAGGATTTATTCCGGGCACTGCTTTCTGCGGCTCTGGCGGGAAATGACAGCAGGCTGCTATTGCTGTGACTTTCCGCCGCGGATCCGCTCGCTGCCGCGCTTGGCGGGCTGAAGGCGAGGAAGGAATACGGCCGCCATTTCCTTGTGGGCTGGGACGGTGCGCCGCCAGTCTGGAAAGAGCCGTTCGCCTTCGACGCGGCTAGAATCTGACCCGCCCGGGCGGTGGTCCGTTAGGGATTGCCGGGAGCGTCGATTTCCACAGCTCAGAAGTCACGAAGCGGCCCGGCATTCTCGTCTCGCTGCGGGCCAGGGATCTTCACGGCACGCGCGGGAACTTCGAGAAGTCCGGCGGGCGTTTTTCGAGGAAGGCTTGTTTCCCTTCGCGGCCTTCCTCGCTCATGTAGTAAAGGAGGGTGGCGTTGCCGGCCAGGTCGAGCAGGCCCATCTGGCCGTCGCAGTCGGCGTTGAGGGCGGACTTGAGGCAGCGCAGGGCGAGCGGCGAGTGGGCGAGCATCTCGCGGCACCACTGGAGGGTTTCCTTTTCGAGATCGGCGAGCGGCACGACGGTGTTGACCAACCCCATGTCGAGCGCCTGCTGCGCGTCGTACTGGCGGCAGAGGTACCAGATCTCGCGGGCCTTTTTCTGGCCGACGATGCGGGCGAGGTAGCTGGAGCCGAGGCCGCCGTCGAACGAGCCGACCTTGGGGCCGGTCTGGCCGAAGCGCGCGTTGTCCGCGGCGATGGTGAGGTCACAGACGATGTGTAAAACATGGCCGCCGCCGATCGCGTAGCCGGCGACCATGGCGACGACGGGCTTGGGCAGGGAGCGGATTTTTTTCTGGAGGTCGAGCACGTTGAGGCGCGGGACGCCGTCCTCGCCGATGTAGCCGGCGTGGCCGCGGACTTTCTGGTCGCCGCCGGAGCAGAACGCGAGGTCGCCGGCACCGGTCAGGATGATGGCGCCGACTTTCGGGTCCTCGTGGGCGAGGTCGAAGGCGACGAGCATTTCCTTCACGGTTTGCGGGCGGAAGGCGTTGCGCACTTCGGGCCGGTTGATGGTGATTTTGGCGATACTTCCCTCATCGGTGGTTTCGTATCGGATGTCCTCGAATTCGCGCGCGGTGGTCCACATGGCGGGAGCCTGAATGATCCGCCGCCGCCCGGCAATCCGGCAATCGCGGCGATTTTTTAAAGCGCTTTGACACGGCACCCCGGTTTTTGCATGTTCCCGCGCATGCAAGCCATGCAATTCGAGCAATCCGTCGTTTCGATCCTGAAACGCGACAAGAGATTTGACCCGCATGCTTACTTTTTCCTCAAGGACGCGTTGGATTTCACGCTCAAGCGGATCGCCGAGTCCAACGGCGGCCAGGCGCGCCACGTCAGCGGGCCGGAGCTGTTGGCAGGCTGCCGGGATTACGCGCTGGAGCAGTTCGGGCCGATGGCTTCCACGCTGATGACCGAGTGGAGTATCCGCAAATGCCAGGATCTCGGCGATATGGTTTTCAACCTCATCGAGGAGCAGGTTTTCGGGAAACAGGACTCCGACAAAAAGGAGGATTTCTCCGAGGTCTTCGATTTCGAGGCCTCGCTGATCGTTCCCTTCCTGCCGAAAAGCCGGGCAGCGGCACCGAAGCAGGCGCGCCGCTCGCAGCGCGCGATTTCCTAAGCCGCGGGCAAATCCGGTGGCGGCGGCGGCATCGACTTCGGGGCTTTCGGCGTCACGTCCATCCGCACCGCGACGAGTGCCAGTCCCAGCAATCCGGCGGCTCCGCCCCAGCCGACCGTGACCGCAGTCACCAGCCCGAGGATGAACGGAGCGAAGACGAGCAGGCCGATGATCATTCCGCTAGGCTGCACCTCGTAGGCCATGACCGCCAGCCGCAGGCGCGAGCGGGCCAGCGCCAGGCCCATCAGCGAGTAGCAGGCCACCGCCGCGAGCGCGGTGAAATGATAGATCCAGCCGCAGCCGCCGCTTTGCGCGCCGATCCCTAGCAGCGGCGCACCACAGCCGACCGCCATCGACGCGAGAAACAGCACCAGCACCGCCACCCGCACGCCGGTTCTTTTGAACGCCGACGCGCCGATGGCACCCGCGCTGATCATGGCGGAGCCTCCCAACACGGTTCCGGCGCAGGCCGCCTCGTGCCACCACTCGATCCCGCCGACCATGTAGCGCACCACCACGTAGGGCAGCAGCGAAACGAAAGTCAGCGCGCAAAGCCCCCACAGCGTGACGAATTTCCCGAAGACGACTTTCCATCGGTCCAGCTTGGTGAGCAGGAGCAGCTCGTGATTCCCTTCCTCAAGTTCCTGGCCCATCAGGACGAGGCCGCCCAGCGGCATGACGAGCAGGCAGATCGCGGAGACGACCATCCAGAACGGCCCGGACGTCCAGAGCAGCGAGAGGTTCAGCACGCCGTTGTATTCCGAGCTCTCCGCGGCGTGGCCGAGCTGGAATTCGGCGGCCATCGCCACCACGGCGAATAGCTGGATCGCAAGAAACGGATAGACGAAGCTGCCGCGCCGTAAGCTCTGCCGCAGCTCCTTGGACGTCATCGGGTCGAAGCCCTCGGGCAGATCGTTTTTCCAAACCGTTTCCAATGGCGGAAGTCTCTCAGCTTGAATCCACCCGCGCAAGGCTCGACAAAGCCCGCCCGGACTGCTGTTGTCACGGCGATGATGGATGGCTCACTGCTCGTGCTCGGGATCGCCGGACCGGAACTTTCTCCGGAGGAGGCGGCGCTTTTCCGCAAGCTGCAACCGGCGGGCTACATCCTTTTCACTCGCAACATCGTCTCCGCCGAACAGACGCGGAAGCTTACCGACGACCTCCGCGACTTGTCCTCGGAAACGCCGATCATCGCCATCGACCAGGAAGGCGGGCGGGTGACGCGGACCCGCGAAATCGCCCCGGCGGCTCCTTCCGCTCCGGCGCTCGCGGCGAAGGCGGACATGTTGAAAATCGCGGAAGCGGGGGCTTTCACCGGCGACCTGCTGCGCCTGCTAGGTTTCAATCTGGACTTCGCGCCCGTCCTCGATCTCGATCATTTCCCGGAAACCCAGAACGCGCTGCGCGGCCGTTGCTGGGGGCGCGATCCGCAGCGCGTGATCGACTACGCCGGCCACTGGAACCGCTGGCTGCGGAAGCGCTCCATCGCGAGCTGCGCGAAACATTTCCCCGCCTGCGGTCGGGCGCAATCCGACCCGCACCACGATCTGCCCTCGTCGCCGGCGACTCTCGAAGAACTGCTGCGCGAGGACGTGATCCCCTACACCGCGCTGATGCCCGAGCTGGACGCGATCATGCTGGCGCACGTGGAATTTCCTAACATCGACCCGGATTTCCCGGCCTCGCTCTCGCCGCGGATCATCCGGCGCTTCCTCCGCGACCAGCTCGGGTTCGACAAGCACCTCGTGCTAACCGACGACCTCGACATGGGCGCGATCACCACGCGCTACGGCCGCGGCCAGGACGTGAAGCTCGCCATCGAAGCGGGCAACGATCTGGCGCTGATCTGCCACCGCACGGACACCGCGGAGATCGCGGCGCGGGCGGTCGCCGAGCTGCCGCACTGGATGACGGAGGACGCGCGCGAGCGGGTGGAGAAATTCCGCCGCAAGCTCCGCGGGCCGCTCGTCTGGTCGGACAAGAAGTGGCGGGAGACCTGCGAGTCGCTCGCCAAGCTGGCGGCCGAGGTTCCCGAAATCGAGATCACGCAGGCCGGCAGCCCGGTGGCGGATTACTGAGCCGCGTCATTTCCCGAGCACCCAGGAAATGTGCGGGGTGTAGAGGTCGGGCTCCAGCAGGAACGAGTCGTGGCCCTTGTCGGAATGCACGATGATGTGCATGACGTCGACCTTGGCTTCCTCCAGATGCTTCACCAGCTCCGCCTGCTCTTCCGGATAGAAACAGAAGTCGGAGTCGATCGAGAAGACCAGCCAGCGCTGGCCGGCGAGCTGCGCGCGTGCGAACAAGTCGGCGGGAGTTTCCGCGTCGCCTTCCTGGGTCGCGTCGTAGCGCGACCACAGGTCGATGATCCGCAGATAGGTGTTCGCGTCGAAGCGGCGGACGAACTTTTTCCCCTGATGGAGCATGTAGCTCTGGAACTGGTCGCGCACGCGGTACCAGGCGAGCACGTCGTCCGGCTGCACCACGTCCTGCCGCGCGCGGCGCTCGATGGCGTCGAGGTGGACGAAGGTTTTGTGGGAAATCATGCGGGCGAGCACGAGGCCGTAGAGCGGAGCCCCGGCGTCGTAGTAGTCGCCGCCGTTGAAGTGCGGGTCGTTCTCGATGGCGAGGATTTGCTCGAAAAGGATCAGCCGGTTGAGGACGGTGGTTTTGAATCCCGAGGCGATGATGATCACGTTGTGGACGCGCTCGGCGAAGCGGGTGGCGAAGGTCAGCGCGACCAAGCCGCCGACCGACGGGCCGACCACCGCGTGCAGCGCGTGGATGCGGAAGTGATCCAGCAGCGAGGCGAAAACCTCCACCTGGTCCGCCGCGGTCACCGCGGGGAACGAGGAGCCCCAAGGTTTTCCCGTCTCCGGATCGATCGACGCCGGGCCGGTGCTGCCGTAACAGCCGCCGAGGTAGTTCGCGCAGATGACGAAATATTTGTCGGTGTCGATGGCTTTGCCCGGCCCGATCATTCCTTCCCACCAGCCTTCGTGCATTTCCGGCTGCCAGAGTTCGCCGACCCCTTCGATGCTTGGATTGTAGCCGACCGCGTGGTGGGAGCCGGACAGCGCGTGGAAGAGGAAAATCGCGTTGGATCGCGCGGCGTTGAGCTCGCCCCAGGTTTCGTAGGCGAGGGTGATTCCCGGCAGCAGCCCGCCCTCGCGCAGCCTCACCGGGTCGGCGGGGCTTCCGGTTTGGAAAAATTGGGTGCGGGTCGCGGCGGGCATGCGCGGAGCCTAGACGGCGTCCGCCATCGAAGGCAAGGGCGGGAACACCTCTGGGTGGCACTGAGCATGATGGGCAAAATAAGGGGGAGTGGACATTTTGTCCACTTGTCGATGCGCGGCGAAAGCGGAAGCGCGAAGCTCATCTCTTTCTTTTCCCATCGTCCAGGCGGACAAAAATGTCCGCCCCCCTTATGGCAGCCTCTTGCCAGTCGGGCGGGCGACGGCTATCGATCGGGAAATTCCCCGCCCTATGAAATCCGCACTCCTTCTGTCAGTTTCCCTCCTGCTCTGCGCCTGTGGTCCCGCCAACGGCCCGAGCCTTGCCGCTGGAGGTTCCGCGCCGGCGCAAGGCGGTCTCGGCTTCCTGCCGAAAGAGGCGGAGAAGGGGACGTTGTTCACCTACTACCAGCCGAAGGCCCCATCGAAGTGGCGGAACAACTGGACTTCCAAGCTCGATCTCACCGGCGTCTCGTGGAACGACTCGCGGACGGCGACGCTGATTTCTCCCAACCACGTGGTGATGGCCGCCCATTTCACGAGGCCGGCGAACGTCTCGGTGATGTTCCATGACAAGCGGGGCAAGCCTTACGAGCGCTTCATTTCATCGGTGAAAATCCTCACAGGCGCGGGCGACATCGCCGTGGCCAAGCTGAACCTGCCGTTGCCGCCAGAGGTGAAATACTACCGGCTCGCCAGCGCGGGCGACGCCTCCGTCGGCAGGCCGGTCATCGTTTCGGATCAGACGAACACCCTCTCGGTGCACCAGATCGACGCGGTTTCAGGCGGGGTCGTGCGGCTGGGATTCGTCCCCGGACTGAATCCGGTTTATCGGCGGAACCTGATCGTCGGCGACAGCGGAAACCCGTCGTTCTTGTGGAAGAACGGCGAGCTCGTCCTGCTCGAAACGCACACCACCGGCGGCCCCGGAGCGGGTCCGTTTTACGGCGATCCGCAGGTGCAGGCCGCCATCCGCGGAGCGATGGCCGAGCTGGGCCGCTGAGGAAGCGGCCGCGCCGGCCCCGCGATTTCCCGGCATCCGGACTTGGCAGCACCCTCACACCGGGCATTCTCCCCGCGTCCTTCTTCCCCTGTCCCATTTCTGCTTTTCAGTTTTTCAGCTTCTCAGCGTTTACCCAAAGATGTCTCCCGAACAACAACTCGCCCAACTCACCGCCGGCACCGCCAAGGTTCTATCCGAAAAGGAGCTGCTCGAAAAACTCCGCCTCGGCCGCCCGCTGCGCATCAAGCTCGGCGTCGATCCGACCGCCCCGGACATCCACCTCGGGCACACCGTCGCGCTGGAGAAACTCCGCCAGTTCCAGCTTCTCGGCCACCAGGCCGTGCTGCTCATCGGCGACTTCACCGCCACCGTCGGTGACCCGACCGGCCGCTCGTCCACCCGCCCGCCGCTCACCCGCGACGAAGTTCTGGTCAACGCCGCCACCTACACCGACCAGGCCTTCAAGATCCTCGACAAGTCGAAAACCGAGATCGTTTACAACGGCGACTGGTTCCGGAAAATGACCTACGAGGAAATCCTCAAGCTCAACGGCCGCGTCACCCTCCAACAGATGCTCCAGCGCGAGGACTTCCGCACCCGCCTCGACGCCGGCCAGGAAATCCGCCTGCACGAGCTCCAATACCCGATCATGCAAGGCTGGGATTCCGTGGAAATCCGCGCCGACGTCGAGATCGGCGGCACCGACCAGCTCTTCAACATCCTCGTCGGCCGCGACCTCCAGAAAGAGGAAGGCCAGCCACAGCAAGTCGTCATGGTCATGCCCCTGCTCGAAGGCCTCGACGGCGTGAAAAAAATGTCCAAGTCCTACGGCAACTACGTCGGCGTGAGCGACGCGCCGCAGGAAATGTTCGGCAAGCTCATGAGCGTTTCCGACGAGCTGATGGACCGCTACTACCTGCTCCTGCTAGGCGAGGCGCGCGATCCGTCCGGCCACCCGATGGACGCCAAGAAGGCGCTCGCCGAGAGAATCACCAGCCGCTACCACGGCCCCGAGGCCGGCCCCGCCGCCCGCGCCGACTGGGACACCCGCTTCTCGAAAAAAGACCTCGCCGCCGCCGAGCTGCCGGAACTTCCCCTCTCGGATCTTCCCGCCGATCTCACCGTCCTCACCCTCACCGCGCACGCCTTCCAAGCCGCCTACGGCCTGGAGAAATCCAACGGCGAATTGAAGAAGCAATTCATCACCACCGGCTCCGTCCAGCTTAACGGTGAGAAACTCACCGATCCCAACGCCGCCATTTCACCGGCCGCCGGCGATGTTCTGAAGCTTTCGAAAAAGCACGCGGTGAGGTTTGTCTGACCTCAACAACGAGGCTCCGCCGCCGCAGCGAAGCCCGCGACGGCCACGCCTGTAGCGGCGATCGCTACAATGGAGGTCAGGGGGACTCATCCGGGCGAATTCCCGAGAGACGGGTTCCTGCCATCAGTTGTTGCTTGGCAAGAGCGCTTCCTTTGATGAACAAGATCACCAGACTCAGGGAAAGGAAACATGTCGACAGGAAGGAACCCGCGAGCAGCGGGAGCACAGCTTCGGCGGGTCTGAAAATAACCTCACAGGCATAGGGTGATGGTTTGAAATCCAGCACTTCATACAATCCAAGTGAGGAGCCGAATAAACCGATCATCACCGGAAGAAGCGCACAGGGCAGGAGTAGTTGGAAATGGAATGAAGGCTGTTTCCTTAAAACCCAAAGGCCACAAATGAAAAGAAGTGAGGCGGACCCGAAAGTTCGACCACGGAGGGGCTAAACTAAGCTGGTGTGGTGGGGCGCGGGAAAGAGATAGGTGATCATGGATTGGGGATCAAGG
>NZ_JBIKBQ010000007.1:0-51396 GCF_058122085.1 Luteolibacter sp.
ACAGCAAGGAGCGCGCGACTGCCACCTGCCAAGTCCACATGCGCAAATTTTCCGACGGCGACACCATCTGGATCGAGCCGTTCCGCGCCAATCCTTTCCCGATCGTCCGCGACTTGATTGTGGATCGCTCGGCCTTCGACCGGATCGTCGCCGCCGGCGGCTACATCGACGTCCGCACCGGATCGAGCGTCGATGCCAACACGCTGCCGATTTCAAAGAGCGATGCCGACACCGCCTTCGACGCGGCCGCCTGCATCGGTTGCGGCGCCTGCGTGGCTTCCTGCAAGAACGCCTCCGCGATGTTGTTCGTGGCCGCCAAGGTTTCCCACCTCGGCCACCTCCCGCAAGGCCAGCCGGAGCGCCAGAAGCGCGTGCTCGCGATGGTCCGCCAGATGGACGCCGAGGGCTTCGGTAACTGCACCAACCAATACGAGTGCGAGGCCGCCTGCCCCAAGGAAATCAGCGTCGATCACATCGCCCGCCTCAACCGCGACTACACCAAGGCCGTGCTGCTCGAGCAGTTCGCCTGAAGCCGTTGGCGAATGGATGGAATAGGATCGGCTTTGGATGCTCTAGCATGCGGCTCATCCCCATTCGAATCATGATCTCCATCCGCTCCATTTCCACGTTGGCATTCTCGCTCACCCTCGCCGCGTGCTCCGCCGAAGATAAAAAAAACGTCATGGAAACCCGCGCCGAAGTCCCCGCCGAACCCGCTGGAAAAGTCGTCAAGACCGATGCCGAGTGGAAGAAACTGCTCACGCCCGAGCAATACCACATCCTCCGCGAGTCCGGCACCGAGCGTGCCAACGGCGAGGTTTACAAGGAGTTCAAACACCAGGGCAAAGGCACCTATCACTGCGCCGGTTGCGACGCCCTGCTGTTCTCCTCCGACCACAAGTTCGACTCCGGCTGCGGCTGGCCGTCCTTCTACGACCCGGCCAAGGCCGAGAACGTGGTGCTCAAGGAAGACAGCTCGCTGGGCACGGTCCGCACCGAAGTCACCTGCGCGAAATGCGGCGGCCACCTGGGCCACGTTTTCAAGGGCGAGGGCTACGGCACCCCCACCGACCAGCGCTACTGCATCAACGGCGGCGGCTTGGTTTACGTGCCCGCGAAAGACGCGCCGCCGCAAAAGTAGCCGCGCGCCTCAGCGGCTCTTCCGCCTAACCGCGAGTGCGGGTAAAAATCCATTTGGCAAACCAATGGTCAATCAGGGAGCCGGCAGGACGTCGGCGCGGACGAAGACGAGGATCTTGCGGGTTACCGCCGGGGCCGGCGCGTTTGTCTTTGGTGTGAGGGCGGTGATGAGTTCGAACTTGCCGGGTGCCACGCTGACGGAGGTGTTGAACCTCCAGCTTTCGTAAATCGGCATGCGGATCGATCCGTCGCCCCATTGATCCACGTGCTCCATCCAGGTCTCAAGTCGCAGCCGGTTGACGATTTCCGGGCTCAGCCGGAGATCAATGGTGCCATCGGATTCCAAGAGGGGCTCGACTTCGAAAGTGACGCCCGACTTCGAAAGTGACGCCCGTGTTGCGTGTCTCGAATGCGGTGGGAGCCCGGAATGCCGGATTGATGGGAGGATCGGATGCGAGACGGCCATTCGAAGGATTTCCGCATGGCCGCCCCGGCGGCTGGTATTCCGTCGGATAGATCTCCTCGCGGATGGACTCAAGCGTGGCTTTCTCACCGCTGCGGCACACCAACATGCAGGTTTCCATGAGTTTCGCCTGGCCGTCCTTGATGAGCCGGGCCACCTGCTGGCGGAGGTCCCCGTCGTTGGCCGGGGGCTTGGGGCCGAACATCAACTCGGTGAACTGCTCGTGGGAGACATCGATGAACTCGACCTGGACGCGGATCTGTTTCATCCGTGCGCCGGATTCATCGCCGGACTCGACTTCGAAGGGTTTGGCCTGGCCGTGAGCAGCCGTGAAGAGACTGAGCCAGAGACAGGCGGCAATTCCATGGAGCAATGGCTTTTTCATAAATCGCCCCTGAATCCGACAGGTGAAAATCGGGGAGACGAAGAGAAAAGCCCACGGCGAACGCGTTTCGCCGTTCGTGACTTTGTTGTCCCGCACCCATTCGCGGCGGATGGCGACGGAGCTATTCCTGGGTCACCATGTGAAATTCAAGCCGTGGGCTTTGAAAAACGGCATCGCCCGGTCTTTGCTCAGAAGCGTGTGGTTGCGGCGGATGGCATGCCAGATCAGTAACCGATCGAAGGGATCCCGGCGGTCCGGCGCGTAGGGAAGTCGGTGGAAGGTGGCGAGGATCTCGGGGGCCAGTGGTTCTTCGATGAATCCGAGTTGGTGGGCGGCGCTGGGGATTTCCGATGGGTCGGTCTCCGGTAGCACGAGTTTGCCGAGGCCGAATTTCAAGCTGATTTCCCAATAGCTGAGCGGGCTGACGAGAACCTCGTTCGCCGGGTCCTTGAGGATGGCGCGGGTTTTACGGCCGAGTTTGTCGGGTTCGAACAAGGCCCAGAGCAAGGCGTGGGTATCGAGCAGCCAGGCCATGGGTTAGCGGGATGCGAGGAAGTCTTCTTCGCTGATGGACCAGTCTTTGAAGACGGGTTTGCCGCGCTTGGCGAGCAGGCCGAGTTCGCGGGCCTTGGCCGGCTCGGCCTTGAAGGGGGTGAGCATGGCGACATTTTCGCGCTTCCTGCCTTTTTGTAGGATGATGCTTTCACCCTTGGCGACCTCTCCCAAGAGGGTCGGGAGGTGCCGCTTGAATTCCGCGATGGTCATCGTTTTCATGGAAAGAGCCTGCTCGATGTGGTCAAGTTGTCAACTTTTGAATCAGCAGGTGGCGGCTTGCAGGAGCAGCTTCTTCGTCGTTTCCCAGCCGATGCAGGCGTCGGTGATGCTTTGGCCGTGGACGAGCTGGTCGAGCGGCTGGGGGAATTTCTGGGCGCCGGCGACGAGGTGGCTTTCGAGCATGGCTCCGATGATGGAGCTGTCTCCGGCGGCGCGCTGGCGGACGATTTCCTCGAATACGGCGGGCATGAGGTGGTGGTCCTTCGCGCAATTTCCGTGGCTCGCATCGATCATGATGGCGGGCTTGAGCCCGTGTTTGACGAGCATCTCGCGGGTTTCGATCACGCTCTTTGCGTCGTAGTTAGGTCCGCTTTCGCCGCCGCGCAGGATGATGTGGCAGTCGGGATTGCCGGTGGTGGTGACGGCGGAGGCGCGGCCGTCCATGCCCACGCCGAGGAAGGTCTGCGGCTGGGCGGCGGCTTTGATCGCGTTGATGGCGGGTTCGAGATTTCCCAGAGTTCCGTTTTTAAATCCAAGCGGCATCGAGAGACCGCTGGCCATCTGGCGGTGGGTCTGGGATTCGGTGGTGCGCGCGCCGATGGCCGACCAGCTGATCAGGTCGGCGATGTATTGCGGGGTGATCGGGTCGAGCAGCTCGGTGGCGGTGGGGATGCCGAGACGGATCATGTCCAACAGGAATTGGCGGGCGATGTGGAGCCCTTCGGCGATGCGGTTGCTGCCGTCGAGCCGCGGGTCCATGATGAGGCCTTTCCAGCCGACGGTGGTGCGGGGCTTCTCGAAATAGACGCGCATGACCAGCAGCATTTGGTCTTTCACCTGGTCGGCGAGCTTGGCGAAGCGTTCGGCGTATTCGCGGCCCGCGGCGATGTCGTGGATGGAGCACGGTCCGGCGATGACGAGCAGGCGCGGATCGTTTCCGAAGATGATTTCGCGGATCGCGCGGCGGCTTTGGAAGATGAAGTCGGTGTCGCTGTCGCTGGGCGGCAGCTGTGCGAGCAGGTCGAGCGGGGATGGCAGGACGAGGTTGGAACTGACGTGGATGTCGCTAACGGGTTTCATGGGGTGTGGAGGCGATCACCGGTCGCCGAGGTTGCTGTTTGATGAGCTTCGCGGCGACCGGTGATCTCCGCCACGCTCGCCGTCCGGATCTTCGTGCCACGGGATGCCGGCGTTCGCGCTGCGCTGGAGATCGGCGATGACCTGGGCTCCCAGCAGCAGGATGAGGGCGACGGCTTCCAGCGTGAGTAGGACGATGATGATGGTGGCCATCGAGCCGTAGAGGACGTTGACCACGGAGATTTTGGTGTAATAGGAAACGAGAAGGTGGCGGACGATTTCCCAGAGGATGGTGGCGGTCAGACCACCGGCGAGGGCGCGCCGGAACGAGACTTTCGCCACTGGCATGATCTTGTAGAAGAGCGTGAACAGCAGGACCAGCCCGAGGACCCCGATCAGGTAGATGAGGTGGTTCACATGCTGGTGAAGCAGCGCGTCGATACCGAGAAACTGGTGGTTTCTCTGGTCCTGCGCGTCGATGACGGCGTTGACGGCGGTGATTCCTATCAGTCCGCCGGCGACGATGAGGATGAAGAGGTAGGGCATCAGCGCGGAGACCCAGAACTTGCGTTTCAGGGTCGGCAGCGGGCGGTTGAAAATGATGGAGATGGCGTCCTCCATGACGCGGAAGGCGAGCGAGCTGAAGAGCAGCAGCGAGATGCCGCCGACCCAGCCGATCAGCTCGCGGGTGCGCAGGAATCCGGTGAGCACCTCGGTGAGGGTGGGGGCGAATCCCGGGGCGAGGAGGGAGATTTCCGCGGTGATGGTTTCCATCAGCAGCGACTCGTCGATGAAGTGCGAGAAGATGACCATGAGCACGGCCGAGAGGGGAATCAGCGAGAGCATCATGTTATAGGCGACGGCGGCGGTGAGCAGCAGGCCGTGATTGCGCAGGAAAAAGTCGCGCAGCACGCGGCTGGCGAACCGAATGATTTTCGGCAGTCGTTTTTCCATGAGGATGCAGTTTGGGCCGGGGTTCCGTTCGGTGCAAATGCAAATCACAAGCGGCTAGAGGTGCAGCGAGCGGTCGATGAGAGTGAGGAAATCCGAACGGTCGGCGGGGAGCGTGGTGGAGGCGGTTTCCCGGGCGAGCGCGGCGACGATTTCCGCATCGATCACGCCGTCCTGCCCGGCGGCAAGCCACTCGGCATAGGTGCAGACCAGCGCGGCGAAGCGGGCATCGTCGGAGGGCTCCGCGTCGCTTTTGCGGACAAGGGGAATGGCGGGCGCGGCCTTGCCGTCGGCGGACCATTCGAGCGAGCCCAGGTTGCCGGCCGGGGTGGACGGCTCGATCACGAGGGCGAGCGTGGAGGTGGAATTTGCGGGCAGCTTGGCGGGCAAATCTCCCGGTGTCCGGCCTTCGACGGGGTGGAAGCCGAGGAGCCGGCAGTGAAAAACGTTAGACGGATCCGGGCGGAAGGTGATTTTGACATCGCAGTCCTTTTGGTCGTTCCCGCGGAGGGAGACGAGGAGCAGGGTGGCGGAGGGCTTCCACGGACAAGGGATCATTTCGGTGGAAAGCGTGGCGATGGGGCGGGTCATGCCGTTGGCGCGTTCGTCCGGATGCCAGACGGCAGCGGGGCCGCGCGCGATGGCGGTGACTCCGTGCAGGCGGAGGGGGAAGTTGTTGAGGATTTCCTCAAGGCGGACGTCTTGGGGAGACGGGAGCTGGCGGCCTTGATGAATCGATTTGGAAATCACGGCGAAATTGGCTTTCGCGGATGTGACCGGCAGGTCGAGCGCCGGCAGGGCGGCGGCGTTGTCTGGCAGAAACCACGCGGGAGGAGCCGGGGCGGGGGGCGCGACAGGAGCCGGGGCCGGGGCTTGCGCGATTTCCCGCGGGGCCGGCCGGTCGCTGGCGGTCGGAAGAGGCTTGTCCGCAGGCATGCGAAGCAGGATGAAAGTGGCCAGGGCGAGGACGGCGGCTGCGGCTGCCGGGATGAGCCAGGGTTGCAGCGAGGCGGAAGGAATGACCTTTGTGGCGGCGTCCGCCTGGCGGGCGCTGCGGCGGATGTTTTCGCGCTGGCGCGGCAGGAGTTTGTCCGTTGGCTGGACCAGCCTATTTGTTAGGATCCGCTGAATGTCTTTCATTTCCGCGACCTTGGCTTGGAGCGCTGGATCGGCAGCCACGGCAAGCTCGACGGCGGCTGTGTCTTCCGGCCCGAGTTCGCCAAGGACGTAGGCGGTGAGCCGGGGATCTTCAGGTTGGAGTTGCATGGGGAAAGTTGGTTTCAGAAGCGGATGTCGGCGGGCAGGATTTCACGCAGGCGTTTGAGGCCGGCGTGAATGAGGAATCCAATGTTGCCGGTCTTGAGTCCGGTGATTTCCTGGATTTCCTGGTAGGTGAGTCCTTGTTGGAATTTTAAGAGGATGACTTCGCGCTGGTTGGCGCTCAGGCGGTCGAGATAGGTTTCAAGTCGGGAGGAGAGCTCCTGCTGGTCTGCCTGTTCGTCGGGCTGGGGTCCGGGGCCGGCGACTTTCTGCCACTGGATTTCATCAAGCGGTTTGGCGCGCTGGTTCTTGCGAAGGATATCGAGGGCGCGGTTCCGGCAGACGGTGAAGAGCCAGGACTTGAGGCCGTGCCGGACCTTGGCGATGTCCTGCTGGCAGAGCCGGATGAAGGTGTCCTGGACCACGTCGCGGGCGAGCTCGATGTCGTTGAGAATGGAGGAGGCATAGCCGATGAGCGGGGATTCGTAATCCGCCATCGCCTGCCCGATGAATTTCTCCCAGGTGAGCGGGCAGGCTGGATTCCCAGTAGCAACGGACGAGACCGCCGGGACCTTAGGGAAATTTTCCGAAGCTTCCGGCATGTCAGCGGATGAAATAGCTGAGGTGCTCGAGTTCGAGCGCGAGATCGACGTTGTTCACGGTGACGTCGGGAGGAACTTCGAGCATGATCGGTGAGAAATTCAGCACGCCCTGGATGCCGGCAGCGACGAGGCGGTTGACGACGGCCTGGGCGAACTCGACGGGCACGCAGAGGATCGCGAGCTTGACGGAATTTTCGGAGATGAATGTTTCCAGCTTCGAGTCGGGGAATACCGGGATGGTGACTCCGCGGGCGACGGCGGCTTCGGGATTCGCATCGAACGCGGCGACGACCTCGAAGCCTTCCTTTTCGAACCCGTGGTAACGGAGCAGCGCGGAGCCGAGGTTTCCAGCGCCGACGAGGATGACCGGCTGCAGGTGCTCGCGGCCGAGCGTTTCGCGCATGATCGAGGAAAGCGTTTCGACCGGGTAGCCGAGGCCGCGCGTGCCGAATTGCCCGAGGTAGGCGAGGTCCTTGCGGAGTTGCGCGGGCTTCACCCCGGCCGCGCGGGCGAGGGTGGTGGAGCTGACGGTTTCCACGCCGTTGTCATGCAGCTTCTGCAGGCAGCGATGATAGATCGAAAGCCGGTAGATCGCCTTTTTCGGGATGTCGATCCTGGCGGCTTTTTCGGGAGGTTCCACTGGGATCGTGAAGTTAGAGGTCCTCGGGCTTCTGGAGCAGCGCGGAAACCCGGTTGAGCAGGACTCCGGCACCGCCGCCATCGACGACGCGGTGGTCGAAGGTGAGTAGCAGATCCGCTTCCGTGGCGGGCAGGAAGGCTTCGACCTGCGGGCTCCAGACCGGCTTTTTCACCCCGGCGCCGATGCCGAGGATGAGGGTTTCGTTCGGCAGGGGAATGGGCGTGCCGGTGGTGAGGCCGAAGGTGCCGAAGTTCGTGACAGTGGCGATGCCGCCGCTGCAATCCTGCTCGGTGAGACGGCGGCGGCGGGCGCGGTCCACCAGATCGTCGTATTCGGCAATGAGGTCGCGCAGGGATTTCTGGTCCACCTTCCGGACGACGGGGACGACCACGCCGTCCTCGACCTGCACGGCCACGCCGATGTCGAACGAGCGCGGGTGGACGACCTTGTCGCCGATGAGATAACCGGCGGTGGTCGGGTTTTCCGTCAGCGCGAGGGCGAAGGCGCGTAGCAGATAGAGCGTCAGACCCGGCTTGGGCGATTGGTCGCGGCGGTGGTCGAAGGTGCGGTCCAGCAGGACGGGGCGTCCCACCGTCGCCAGCGGACGGGTCCAGCTGCGGCGCATGGCGTCGGCCACGGCGAGGCGCATCGGCGAGGCTGCGGAGCTCGGCCAGGTGTCCAGATAGTCGAGGAAGCGTTCGAGATCCTCGACCGTGACGCGCCCGCCGGCTCCGGTTCCGGCGATCGCCGAAATGTCCGCCTCGCGGATTCCGAGGTCGTCCATGCGTGCCCGCATCCGCGGGGAAATGTAGTGGGCGCCCATCACGCCGGTCGGCACGGGCAGGCCTTTCACGCTGGGCACCACGGCGGGGGCTTCCTCGTAGGCGTCGTCGTCCAAGGCGAAATGCAGGTTCGCCTCCGCTTGTGCGGGGCTGTTGGACTGGCTGCTGGCCGCGCGTTTTTCCTCAATGGATTCCAACGACTCCACGCCGGTGCGGACGACCTCTTCATCGGTCACGTCCAGCAGTCCTAGCAGCGTGCCGACCGAGTAGGAAATCCCCTCCTGCGCCCGCAGTTCGGAGACGACCCCGTCGCAAAGCGTCGTCACGCCCATGACCGCCTTGTTCGTTTCCACCTCGATGATTTCCTGGTCGGTGCGGACGGAGTCGCCGACCTGGATGCCAAGACGGACGACGGTGGCCTCTGCGATGGATTCGCCGAGTTGGGGCATGAAAATGGGAACGGTGGGCATTTGGGTAAAAGCTGAGAACCTGAAATACTGAAATGCTGAAACTAGAAGGAAAGCAGTTTGCGGAGCGCCTCGCAGATGGATTCGGGCGTCGGCCGATGGGCGGCCCAGAGTTTGGGATGATAGGGAACCGGCGTGTCGCGGGCGTTCAAGCGCTGCGGCGGAGCGTCCAACAGGTGGAACCCCTCCTCGGTGACACGCGCGACGACTTCCGCGGTGACGCCACCCCAAGGGAATGCTTCGCCCACCGCCAGCAAGCGCCCGGTCCGCGCGACGGATGCCAGGATGGTGTCGAGGTCCAGCGGCTTCACCGAGCGCAGGTCCACCACTTCGATTTCCCAGCCGTCCTGTTGGAGTCGCTCGGCGGCGCGGACGGCCTCGTGGACCATCGCGCTGTAGGCCACCACGGTCGCGTGCTTGCCGGGACGGGTGATCCGCGCCTGGCCGATGGGCAGGTGGTCGCCGTTGATCGACTTCGCCTTGAGCCACCGGTAGAGAAACTTGTGTTCGCAGTAGATGACCGGATCGTCGAGCGCCACGCCGTCGAGCAGCATGTGATAGGCGTCGGAAACGGTCGCCGGAGTCAGCACCACGAGGCCGGGATATTGGGCGTAGATTCCCTCCATGCTCTGGCTGTGGAACGGGCCGGAGCCGGGAGTGCCGCCGGAGGGCAGGCGCACCGTGATCGGGATGGGCATCCCGGTCCGATAGAAATGCGTCGCCGCTTGGTTGACGATCTGGTTGAACGCCACCGACGAGAAATCCGCGAACTGCATTTCCACGATCGGCCGCATGCCTTCGATGGCCGCGCCGACCGCCATGCCGATCATCGCGTCTTCCGAGATCGGCGCGTCGAACACGCGGTTAGGAAATTGCTCGGCAAGGCCCTTGGTGGCTTTGAACGCGCCGCCGAAGGTGGCGATGTCCTGGCCGTAAAGGAACACGCGGTCGTCCTCGCGCAGGAGCTTCTCCTGGGCCTCGCGGATGGCGTCGATGTAGGTCACACTCACTGGGCGGTTGACTGGGAAATGGACTCGGAAAGGGGAAAACGGGTGGACAGCGCGGTCCAGTCTTCGTGATAGGGATCGGGCACCGCCTCCTGTTGGGCCTGGGCCACGGCACGCTGGACTTCATTGGCGAACTGGTCCTGCCAGGCGAGAATTTCCTCCACGGTGGCGAGGTTGTTTTCCACGAGTTGGCGCATCGCCACCTCGATGCAGTCGCGCCCGTAGTGGCCGCCGCGGATTTCCGCCGGCACGTAGGAGCCGTCGTCATGCTCGCCGTGGCCGGACAGCCGCAGCAAATGCGCGACGACCATTTGCGGCCCGCCGCCCTCGCGCGCCCGCCGCACCGCCTCGCCGATCACCGACGCGCAGGCCAGCAAATCCGTGCCATCCACCGAGAATCCGCCGATGCCGTAGCCGCGGGCTTTTTCCACCAGATCCGCGCAGGCGAACTGGCGGTGGTTCGGCGTCGAGTAGGCAAATTGGTTGTTTCCCACCACGACCACCATCGGCAGGCGCTCGACCGCCGCCAGGTTCAAGCCTTCGTGAAACGCGCCGGTCGAAGTCGCGCCGTCGCCGATGCTGGTCGCGCCGACGCGGCCGGCCAGCGTGCCTTGCAGGCGTTTTGCAAAAAGCATTCCGGCGATCACCGGCACCTGCGCGCCGAGGTGGGAAATCATCGCCGGCATGCCCATTTCCGGCCGGCCGCGGTGGATGTTGCCGTCCCGCCCGCGCATCGGACCCTCGACTGAGCCGAGATATGTCCTTGTGCAATCGAGCATCGACTCGCCGAAAGCGGTGCGTCCCGCCTGGTCGCGGATCAGCGGTGCGAAGAAATCCGTGCCTTGGATCAAGGCGGTGCCGAGCGTGGCGCTGACCGCTTCCTGGCCGCGTCCGAGATAAACGCCGCCGACGATTTTGCCGGCTTTGTAGAGGCTCGAAAGCTTGTTTTCCAAAATCCTCGCGCGGAGCATCGACTGAAACACCGACCTCAGGAAATCGCGGTTCATCACCACTCCGTCGGCGAAAGGTTGCATATCCAAGTGAGGCACGCAGCGAGCCTAAGACAGTGCGTGCGGAACCTGCAACCGCTTTCCCGCATACTCACGCCCTGCGCCGGTTCCAGGCGACCAAGTCCTTGTAACGCAGGCCCTTGCCGCCGAAAAGATCCAGCGCTGCCACTGAGACGTCTCGTCTCCCGGCTTCCGCACCCAAGTTGACGCTTTCCGGCCTCATTCTCTTCCTCAAACAACGGTCTTCTGGTTTCCCAATAATTCGTTATTCTCAGTGGCTATTCGTGCGTCCATTCGATAGGCATTTGGCGGCACTAATTGCCCACCGGACGAATCAGCATGGAAACTCAAAATCTTATCGAAGAACACCTCTTCTTGGCGGAGCTGATTGCCTTCGATTACGTGATTCCCGCCTTCCTGAGTGATGGGATAAGAAGCGGACAATGATCTCCGCTCTCCATAGCTTGTTAATTCGAGGCCCCAGGTCCAGCCGCCGGCATCGGGGGTGGAGGTGAAGCCTTTGCCATCGAATTCCGTGCGCCATTGCTGGCCGGGATTGCGGGCGACGAGGGTGCCGTTTTCCTGTCGATGCGCAGCATATCGCCCGCCCTCGTAGGCGGCGCGGATACTCGACCAGTCGGACTTCGCGAGCCCCTCCGGCACTTGGTCGGGCGAGGTGATTTGCTGGGGTTTGCCCACAGGCGCGGCTGCATGGAGCGACGGAGTGCAGGCAAGGAGTAGCGCGAGGACGAACTTTCTGGAGGCTTTCATCGGAGATTTGATGGCGGAAGTGGCGGAGACGGGGAAACGAGTAAGAAGCTTAAAACTACGGCAGCGACACATCCACAATCCCGAAACATCTAGGCGTGGTGGCGGGGTTGCAGGGTTGCAGGGTTGCAGGGTTGCAGGGTTGCAGGGTTGCAGGGTTGCAGGGTTGCAGGGTTTCTGGACGAGGACGCGCTCCCACTGGTCGTTGATTACGGGATAGGACAGAGTGTGGGAGGTTTGGGGAGTGAGGGGGGATGGATCAGAGGATTTGCGGAGCAACGGGCGAAAACGGCATACTGATTGATCCCAAGGTGGCAGGGTAATTGCAGAAATCGCGCCATGCAAAGGAGCGACTTGAGCCTCGCAGGACCGAAAATTCCAAACCATCCCTTCCCGCCCGGCAATTTGATATGGAAAGCGCCACGCCAAAAGCCGCCCTCCGGCTCGGCGCGTAACGAAAAATTCTCCAGACAGGAGGGGGAAACCGGGGGTGGTGCGGATGGTCCGAGTGGGCCCCGCGCCACCCCCAATTTTTGATGGAAATCAGTCCTCGGACACCAGGCGCGCCTTGCTCAAGTAGTCGCAGATCACCGGAATCCGGTCTCCCACCGCCGCCATTTCCAACAGCTGCTGCCGCAGGTCGGCCTCGTGGATGAACTGTTGGCAAATGATGTCCGTCATCAGCGCGGGCTCGTCCGCCCGGTCGAGCAGGGCGAAAACCCCGCTCTGCACCTCTTCCGGCAACGGTCGCACCGCGTCCTCCACGGCTCCGCGCAGGGTCTTCATCGCCGCGGCCGCCTGTTTCTCCGGCGTGAAAACCGAAACCACCGGCTCGATGCTCGCATACGGATAATCATGGCCGTCATGCCACTCGGTGAAACGCACCCGCATCACTCCGTGGATCAGCAGTTGCGAGGTGCCGTCGTCCTGTTCGCGCGACGCCCGGACCAGGCCGATGGTGCCCACCGGAGCCACGAAATCCGCAGGGTCGCCTTCCTCTTCTCCCAGCAGGCGCGCGACCGCGAAAAAACAATCCCCCTCCAGCGCGTCCTCCAACATTTTCCGGTAGCGCGGCTCGAAAATGTATAGCGGCAGCCCACCGTGCGGGAACAGCGTGCAGTCGGGCAAAAGCATCACGCCGCAGCGATCGGGAAGGTGGATACTGGCCATTTCGCGAGCATCGAACCACCCGCATCCGCCCGATGCAAGACCGATTGATTCGGGGAAAAACCCGTTATTGGCTTGAAAATCTCTCCGAAACCGTTTTTTCAAACAAGCAGCGCGAGCGACGCCGCTTCACGCGAGTATCGCCGAACAACCTCATTTCATCCCATGATCGAAGTCGAAAACCTGACCAAACAATTCGGAACCAAACGCGCCGTGGACCATCTCACGTTCACGGTGAAAAAAGGCGAGGTCCTCGGATTCCTCGGACCCAACGGCGCCGGCAAGTCCACCACCATGCGCATGATCACCGGATTCATCCCGCCCACTTCCGGCGACGCCAAAGTCTGCGGAATCTCGATCATCGACAAACCCCGCGAGGCGAAAACCAAGATCGGTTACCTGCCGGAATCCGCCCCGCTTTACAATGACATGACGGTCATCGGTTTCCTCAAATTCTGCGCCGCCATCCGCGGCCTCAAGGGCACCGCGAAAAACGACGCCGTCGAGCGCGCCATCGACACCTGCTTCCTCGGCACCGTCGCCAAGCAGTCCATCGACACGCTTTCCAAAGGCTACCGCCACCGCACCTGCCTCGCCCAGGCGCTGCTTCACGACCCGGAAGTCCTGATCCTCGACGAGCCGACCGACGGCCTCGACCCGAACCAGAAATTCGAAGTCCGCCAGCTCATCAAGCGGCTCGGCAAAACCAAGGCCATCCTCTTCTCCACCCACATCCTCGAAGAGGTCGAAGCCGCCTGCACCCGCGCCGTCATCGTGGACCGCGGGAAAATCGTCGCCGACGGCACGCCCGCCGAACTGCTCGCCCAGTCCGAAACCGGCTCGCTCACCGACCTGTTCCGCAAAGTCACCTCCCGCGACACCGAAGCCGCCGCCTGATCCCGGAAAACCTAACTTTCTTCCTCACCATGTCTTCCTGCACCATCTACAAACGCGAGCTCTCCAGCTATTTCTCGCAGCCCACCGCCTACGCGATCATCGTCATCTTCCTGCTGTTCTCGCTGGGACTCACCTTCACCTTCGGCGAGTTCATGCGCGTCGGCGACTCCTCGCTGGAGTGGACGTTCATCTTCTGGCACCCGTGGGTTTACATGCTGCTGGCTCCGGCCGTCGGCATGAAACTCTGGGCCGACGAGCAACGCACCGGCACCATCGAACTGCTAGGAACTTTCCCCGTCTCCACCTGGAGCGCCATCATCGGGAAGTTCCTCGCCGCCGCCACCGTCTGGCTGATCGCCCTCGCCTTCACCTTCCCCATCGTCCTCACGGTCAACTACCTCGGAACCCCCGACAACGGCGCGATCTTCTCGGGCTATCTGGGAAGTTTCCTCGTCTGCTGCACCTTCCTCGCCATCACCATGCTGGTCTCCGCCTGCACCCGCGACCAGGTCGTTTGCCTCATCGTCTCGGTTTCCATCTGCGTGCTGATCCTGCTTTGCGGCTATGATCCGGTCACCCGCGAGCTCTCGAAAATCGTTTCTCCGGGCGTGCTCGAAGGCATCGTCGCCTTCGGCGTCTGGGACCATTTCAGCTCGCTCAACAGCGGCCTGTTCCGGCTGAAGGACTTCGTCTGGTTCGGCTCGATCATCTTCGTCTGCCTGCTCGGCACCAGCGCCATCCTCTCCTCCAAGCGCGCCTGATCGGTTTTAAATCTCAAATTTCAGATCTCAAATTTCCTCATGAAAACCAACCACCCGGTCACCCGCGCAGCCTTCGGCGTCGCAGCGCTCGTCGTCATCGCCCTGCTAGCCAACTGGCTCGTCTCACTCACCCCGCTCGGCAACCGCGGCGCGGACTTCACCGAGAACAAGGTCCACACCTTGTCCTCCGGCACCCGCGCCATCCTCACCGAGCTCGATACGCCCGTCGTCATCCGTTACTACGCTTCCCGCAGCACCGACTACATGCCGGAGGACCTCAAGCTCCACATGCGCCGCGTCGACGACCTGCTCAAGGAATACGCCTCCATCTCGAAGGGCAAACTCCGCATCGACAACCTCGATCCCCAGCCCGACACCGATGCCGAGGACTCCGCCAACCTCGACGGCATCAACGGCCAGCGCATGAACGACCAGAACCTCTTCTTCGGCCTGGCCATTTCCTGCCTCGATAAAACCAGCGTCATCCCATTCATGGACCCGCGCGACGAAACGATGTTGGAATACCACATCTCCAAAGCCATCGGCGAGGTCACCACTCCGACCAAGCCGAAGATCGGCCTGATGACAGCCCTCGACCTGCAAGGCGCGCCCGCCATGATGCCCGGCCAACCACCGACTCCGGGCTGGGTCATCTATCAACAACTCAAGCAGTCCTTCGACGTGGTGGACGTGCCGATGGAAGCCACCACCATCGACCCGAAGGAAATCAAGGTCCTGCTCCTGTTCCACCCCGCCGGCATCACGCCGGAAGCGGAGTTCGCCGTGGACCAATACGTCCTCAACGGCGGCACCGTCGTCGCCTGCCTCGACCCGTTCTCCGTGGCCGCGCAAATGACCGCGCCGCAGTCGAATCCGATGATGGGCCAGCAACCGCCGCCTCCCACCACCTCCACCCTGCCGACCCTTCTATCCGCATGGGGAGTCTCCTTCGAATCCGGCCAGGTTCTGGCAGATCCCGCGCTCGCCACCAAGCTTGGCGGCGACCGTCTCGGCCTCGCCGTGCTGACACTTGGAAAAGACTCGATGCCGCAAAAGGACAACGTCATCACCAAGGATCTCGGCTCCGTCACGCTTTTCCTTCCCGGCGCCATCACCATCACCGGCAAGGACGGAGTGACTGCGAACACGCTCATCAAATCCTCCACCAAGGCCGGCTTCGTCGACTCGGTCAAAGCCTCGCAGCTCGACCCGTCGCTCGCCCGCACGCTCAAGTCCAACGGCACCGCCTACGACCTCGTCACCCATCTCTCCGGCGCCTTCAAGACCGCCTTCCCCGACGGCAAACCGAAGCCACCCGCCGACCCGGCCGAAACGCCGAAAGACAAGGACGCAGCCAAGCCGGTCTACCTGAAAGAAGCCGCCGCTCCCGGCAACGTCTTCCTCATCGGCGACGTGGACGCCTTCTACGACCGCTTCGCCTACAACGTCCAAAACTTCGGCGGCCAGCAAATGGCCTCACCCTCCAACGGCAACGCCACCCTGCTCCTCAACCTGCTCGACCAAGCCACCGGCTCCAAGCACTTGATCGGCTCGCGCTCCCGCTCAGCGATCCGCCGCCCGTTCACCGTGGTCCAGGAGATGGAGTCGGATTTCAACAAGACCGTCGGAGTCAAAATCGAGGAATTCCAAGCGAAACAAAAGGCCGCCCAACAGAAACTCAGCGAGCTCCAAGCCCAGAAATCCCGCGGCTCCGAACTCTATCTGTCGCCCGCGCAGGAGGAGGAAATCAAGAAGCTGCGAGCCGAACAGGTCGAGTATTCCAAGCTCATCCGCGAGCAGGAAAAGGAACTCCGCCGCCAGAAAGACAAGCTCGCCGCAAAGATCACCCTGCTCAACGTCGCCGCCATGCCGGTGTTGGTCATCCTGATCGGCCTGATTCTTTTCATCAACCGCCGCCGCGCCACCCGCGCGCGCTGATTTCAAATCCTCAATTTCAAATCTCAAATTTCCGCCACCATGAACAAACGCCAGGTCATCATCCTCTGGGTCATCGCCATCGCCCTCGGCGCGGCCGTGACCGCCGTCAAAGTCAGTCAGAACCAGTCCACCCGCAACGCCACCAAGCGCAGCCAGGGCCAGACGCTTTTCGAATCCTTCCCGGCCAACGACGCGGCCAGCATCGAGATCCAAGGTGCCGCCGGCAGCGTGACGCTCGCCAAGAAGGATGGCAAATGGGTCGTCGCCCAGCGCGACGGCCATCCGGCTAACAACACCTTCGTCAACGACTTCATCCGCACGCTGGGCGAGCTCAAGGTCACCCTCGGCCTCGAAGCCGGACCGTCCTTCGCCCCGCGCTTCGGCATGGACGAGGCCGCCACCAAGCCTGCGGACCGCGGACTGACCGCCACCTTCAAGGACGCCGCCGGCAAGGAAATCGCCAAGGTCTCCCTCGGCAAAAGCATCGAAAGCGGCTCGGCCCCCTCGCCCATGGGCGGCGGCAGTGCCGTCGGCCGCTATATCCGCAACCACGCCGACGACTCGGGCTTCTACGCCGTGAGCGAGATGTTCCCGTCCGTTAGCGACGACGCCAAGCGCTGGCTCGACTCCGGATTCATCAATCCCGAAAAGATCAAATCCATCACCCTCAGCCAACGCGGCAAGTCCGAGAACGCCTGGAAACTCACCCGCGACGACGAGAACGCCGAATTCAAACTCGAGGGCGCCACCGCCACCGAGGTGCTCGACACCACCGTCACCGGCCCGCTCAAGAGCCTCTTTTCCTACGCCCGTTTCGAGGACGTCGTCCCCGCTAACAAGGTCGCCGAGCGTGCCGCCGACGACGGCAAACGCACCGCGGTCATCGAAACGGTCGAGGGATTCACCTACACCCTCCACATCTCGCCCACCAAGCCAGGGCCCGCAGCCCCAGCCGCTCCCGATGCGGAACCCGCCGCCACCGACAATTTCCTCCTCACCGTGGAAGTCGCCGCGGAAATCCCCAAGGAGCGCAAGAAAGCCGAGGGAGAAAAACCCGAGGACGCCAAAGCCAAGGACACCGCCTTCGCCGAGCGTCAAAAAGCCCTCACCGAAAAGCTCGCCAAGGAAAAAGCCCTCGCCGGCATCACCTTCGAAGTCGCCAAGAGCACCGTCGATCCGCTGCTCAAGGACCGTGCCGCCCTCATCACCAAGGCCACCCCGCCACCTGCCGAGGGCGCGCCCACCGGTGGCGTCCAGCAACTTCCAGGCGGCATGATCGCCCGTCCGCCCGTCAGCGCCACCACCCCGTCGATCTCAGTGCCACCGGCAGACCAGGACGAGCAAAAGAAGTGAAAATGTGTCCCGGCTGTCTCAGCCGGATTTTTTGAAGGGTGCTCCCGACTGAGACAGTCGGGGCACTTTCTTTTTTTACGCCCGGGCTTCCAGATTTTCCACTCGATCAAGCCACGGTTGATACTCGGCGGGGATGGGGGCTTCGAAATGAAGGCGCTCGCCGGTGACCGGGTGGTCGAGCGTGAGCCGCCAGGCGTGGAGCATCAGGCGGCCGGTTTGTTCCGAGGTCTTGCTGGGCTTGCCGTAGATCGGATCGCCGACGAGAGGCGCTCCCTTGTGATGGAGGTGGACGCGGATCTGATGGGTGCGGCCGGTGTGGAGGTGGCAGAGGACCAGCGCGGTGAGCGTGGCCGGATCGGCGGCTAGAACTTCATAGTCCGTGATGGCGGTTTTCCCGCCGGGAGGATTGACGACTGCCATCTTCTGGCGGTTCACCGGGTGGCGGCCGATATGGGTGAAGATCGTGTCCTTGGCGGGCTTGGGGATGCCCTGGCTGACGGCGAGGTAGAGTTTTTCCATCGTCCGGCCGGCGAACTGGCCGACGAGCGACTGGTGGGCGATGTCGGACTTGGCGACGACGATGCAGCCGGACGTGTCCTTGTCGAGGCGGTGGACGATGCCCGGTCGCTCGACGCCGCCGATGCCTGATAGTTTCCCGCGGCAATGGTGGAGCAGTGCGTTGACCAGGGTGCCATCGGGATTTCCCGGAGCCGGGTGGACGACCATGCCGGAGCCCTTGTTGAGGACCACCATGTCGGCGTCCTCAAACAGGATTTCCAGCGCGAGATCCTGGGCTTCGTTGTGCAGCGGCACGGCTTCGGGGAGGACCACGGTGATCCGGTCGCCGAGTTTCACGGCGTCGCGCGGTTTGGCGGGGTGGCCGTTGATCTGGATGAACTGCTCGCGGATGAGCGTCTGGATGCGCGAGCGGGAAAGGTCCGCGAGGCGGGCGGCGAGAAAAGCGTCGATGCGCTCGCCCGGACTGTCTTCAACTAGGATCTCCACGCCGGGAGTCTCGCCGCGGGAAAAGGTGCTGCAAGATTCAAGTTTGCACCCAAGTGCCGCGTCGCTAGCTTTTGCCCATGCCGGAGCGCGCCGAAACCATCGTCCATTGTTCTGCTTGCGAGAGTCCGATGGACGTGTCGTCGATGGCGCCTTTCGCCAACGTGGTTTGCCCGGCTTGCGGCGAGCACATGCGGGTGAAGTGCGAGTTCGGCCCTTACACGCTGGTCCGGCGGCATGCGGTGGGCGGCATGAGCATGGTTTTCGTGGCGCATGACCCGACGCTCGACCGCGAGGTGGCGTTGAAGATCCTCAGTGAGGATTTCTCGGCGGACGAGCGGCGGATCAAGGCCTTCGAGGAGGAGGCGAGGATCACCGCTTCGTTCAGCCACCCGAACGTGGTCCGCGTGCTGACGACGGGAAGGTCCTTCGGGCGCTTTTACATCGCCATGGAGCTCGTGCCGGGCGGGCATTTCGAGCATCAGATCCGCGAACGCGGGAAAATCCCCGTCTTGGAAATGCTGCCGCTCGCCATCGAGGTCGCGCAGGGACTCAAGGCGGCGCATGCCGCGGGCTTGATCCACCGCGACGTGAAACCGGGAAACATCCTGCTCGACGCGGAGGGCCACGCGAAGCTGGTGGATTTCGGCCTCGCCCTCGTGACCCAGGGCGGCAAAGCCCAGGCCACGGAAGTCTGGGCCACTCCTTACTACGTCCCACCGGAAACGATCGAAGGTCATGTCGAGGATTTGCGCTCCGACATCTATGCCTTCGGGGCGACCGTCTATCACGCGCTGGCCGGCAAGCCGTCCTGCGGCGCGGAGACGATGGCCACCGACATCCTGCGCGAGGCGAAGCGAAAAGTGGTGCCGC
Organism: Luteolibacter sp.; assembly: GCF_058122085.1. Taxonomy (NCBI): domain Bacteria; kingdom Pseudomonadati; phylum Verrucomicrobiota; class Verrucomicrobiia; order Verrucomicrobiales; family Verrucomicrobiaceae; genus Luteolibacter; species Luteolibacter sp. The sequence goes on from NZ_JBIKBQ010000007.1 coordinate 19,318, forward strand.
TAGGCATCGCCGACCCGTCGCTGCCCGCCGATGTCTGCCGGATCGTGGAACGGGCGATGGCCTATGATCCGAAGGACCGCTTCTCGTCCTACGACGAAATGATAGGCCTGATGGAGAGCGCGCTGAAACGTTTGAAATCCGGCGCTCCCGAGGCCGTGGAATCCTCCGGCAGCGCGGCGAAACGGCGGGCGCAGAAGAAGCGGGACGAAAGGATCGCCCTCTCGATCGCCGGCCTGGTCTTGTTGGTCTTGGTCGGGGGAGGCATCTGGTGGATCACCCGCGAGACTCCCGCGCCGGAGCCGAAGGCGCCGGTGATTGTGAGTGTGGATCCGGTCGTTCCCGAGCCCGCTTCCACGGCGGGCATCGACATCGCGAAAAGCTACCGCGAGGCGCGGGCCGCGGTGGAAGCCCGCGATTTCGCGAAAGCGGCCGCCGGGTTCGCAAAACTGCGCGGAAATCCCGACGTGCACGAGCCCACCCGCAGCTGGGCCGGCGTGGAGGCGGTGGTCGCCAACTATCTCGACGGACAGTCCGGCGAGGCGAGGAACCAGGCCCGGGCGACTCACGCTCACGTATTGTCCGTGCCGGAAAAGCAGCGGATCGGTGAGGGGTTGATCCGGACGATGGATCGGTTAGGAAGGCTTCCCGCCATCCCCGCGAAGGAGCACGATGCTTCCGGGAGCGGCGCGGCGCACGTGCTGGCCTGGATGCTCGCCGGACTCAAGGATTGGGAACAGGGAATGCCGGACGAGGCGGCGGGCTGGTTCGCCGCGGTCGCGTCCGCGAGGATTCCGGAAGCGGACGGATGGCTCGAAATCTACCAAAGTCTGGCGAACGACTATCTCGCAGACCACCGGGCGCTCTCCAGTCCGGTGTTTGAGGGGTTTCCCGCAGACGTGGCCGGATGCAACGCGGCCGTTGCCGAGCTGGAGAAAATCCTCGGCGGTCTGAAAACCCGCGGCCGCGCCCGTTACAGCGTGCGCGCCTGGCAGCTCGATCTGACGAAGCATTCCAAGCTGCTGGCCGCCCCGCAGATCGTCCCGCCCGCCGCATCCACCGCGCCCGACCTGGCCACGGTCATGGCGAAGCTCGCCGAGTTCTCCAAAGACTTCCGCTTCCCGGACGCCTCCGCCTATCTGGTATTCCTGTCCGCCGATCCGGAGGGGGCGACGCGGGCTTCCTTGCTGGCGGTTAGCGATGCGTCCGCCGCGCTCTTTGCCGATCTCGCGGAGGACCTCCGCAAGGAAGCCGCCAGCGGCGAGTTCCCGATGAAATCGGGAGAAGTCGTCGGCAAAATCACCATCGATCCCGCCGGCGTGATCACCATCGTGGATGCGAGCCAGAAGTCCGTTCCCGCCAAGTGGGGGGATTTCTCGCCGGACGCGGTCATCGCCCTGCACCGGATCTTCGTGAAGAACTCGACGAGCGAGTCGGAGCGGTTGCGCCGCCACGAGTCCGCGATTTCCTTCGACTGGCTCGCCGGAAACCGTGAGCGGGCGCTGCTGGCCGCATCCGTCCTGTCCCGGGAAAATCAGGCCTTCAAACAGCGCTGGGAAACGACCGCCAGCGGCCTGCCGAAGTAGCTAACGGTTAAAGAACGCGACCTCCGCCGCGCCCAGCGGCCGGAACTTCCCCGGCGGCAGCGCGTCATCCAGCACCAGCGGTCCGATGCTCTCGCGGTGCAGGCTCAGCACCTGGTTGCCCACCGCATGGAACATCCGCTTCACCTGATGGTAGCGCCCCTCGTGGATCGTTAGCAGCGCCTCGCGTTCGCTGAGGATTTCCAAGACCGCCGGGCGCGTCGTCAGATCCTCGTAGGCGAAATAAATACCCGCCGCGAAGACCGCCGTCGTTTCCAGTGAAATCTCATCCCGCGTGGTCACGCGGTAAACTTTCGAAATCTCCTCCAGCGGTTCCGTCACGCGCTTCGACCAGCGCCCGTCGTTGGTCAGCAGCAGCAATCCCGTGCTCGCCCGGTCCAGCCGTCCCGCCAGATGCAACTCGTCGCGCAGCGGGTGGTCGATCAGCGCCATCACCGTCGGATGCTGCGGGTCCGTCGTCGCGCTGAGATAGCCGGCCGGCTTGTGCAGCATCAGATAGACAGCTTCCTGCGCTTGCAGGACTTCACCATCGAGCTCGATCCGGCTGAACCGGCTGATCCGCCGCAGCCCGCTGGATTCCAGCGCTCCGTCCACCGTCACCCGGCCGTCTCCTAACATCCTGGCGATCTCCTTGCACGGGTGAGTCCCGCGGCGGGTGAGGAATCGGTCGAGGCGCATGCGCCGATCCTATGGAGGGCCGACTTCCCGTCAACCCGGGCGGTCCGAAGCGGCAGCGGCCCGCGACGCTGCCGCTCCATTCCCACGTCGCTCCAGTCCGAGTAGCCGGTCGGCCCGCCGATGGCGCGGCCCTGATAGCCGTGCATCCGGCCGGGAGCATGGTTGTTGACCTGCATGTGCGCGAGTTTGCGCACCTCACGCATCGCCCCGGACGCGGTCGCAAGGATGCGTTGCGGCGTGTGGAGGAACTGCTTCGTGCCGGGAACACGCAGGTCGTGGACGTGGACATCAAGGGCTACTTCGACACGATTCCCATGACCGGCCGATGGCTCTGGTGCGCGAGCACGTTGCCGACGACATGGTCGTCTTATGCCGCAGTCAGGAAGAGGCCGGGAACGCGCTGGAAAAGTTAAGGGAGTGGATGGCGGAAGCAGGACTGACCATGCATCCGGGCAAAACCCTCATGGTGGACATGAGCGTGGCCGACCGTCATTTTGACTGCGTCCCTTGGGGCGAACTCTTGGGTGAAGAGGAGCCTCCGCCGGAATCCGGCGATCAAGGCGTGGCTTGCAAGTGGCCGACGGCGGCGTGGCGGGTCAGGAACTCGTCGGCCATGGCACCGTAGGCCTGGGCTCCGAGGCCGGTAGGGTCGTGCTCGAAGATGGTCTTGCCGTGGCTGGGCGCCTCGCCGATCCGGATGGTCCGCGGGATCATGGTGCGATACATCTGATCCGGGAAAAACTTGGAAACCTCCTCGACGACCTGGCGCGAGAGCAGGGTGCGGCCGTCATACATCGTCATCACGATGCCTTCGAGCTTGATCCCGGGGTTGGCGTCGGAGCCGCGGATCTGGTCGATGACGTGGACGATTTTGGCCAGGCCTTCGAGGCCGAACCACTCGCACTGGAGTGGGATGAGGATTTCATCGGCGGCGGCGAGGGCGGAGGTCATCAGCACGCCGAGCGAGGGCGGGGTGTCGAGGATGCAGTATTCGAAAAGGTCGTTCGGCTTGAGCGCCTGGAGGATCGAGCGCAGGCGGGTGAGGTGGTCGTCGCTGCGGGCGAGCTCGATCTCCACGCCGGCGAGGTCCATTTCCGAGGGCAGGATCGAGAGGTTCTCGCGGCCGGTGGGTAAAATCTGTTGGGCGACGGTGGTGTCGCCGAGCAGGACGGGATAGATGCTGCAGCCGTCCGGCGGCTCGAGGCCGAGGCCGCTGGTGCAGTTCGCCTGCGGGTCGAGATCGACCAAAAGCACCCGTTGGCCACGCAGCGCGAGGGCGGCGGAGAGGTTGAGGGCGGTGGTGGTTTTACCCACGCCGCCTTTTTGGTTGGCGATGGCGACGACTTTCATGCGGCAGTGGTCCGGAGCCGGACGGGCAGACAGTCACGGGCGAGCGCGCCGCTGGCAATCAAAACCGCAAAAGGAAACCATCGAAACGCCGCGGGCCGCCGCCATGGCCGGCCCGCGGGACGTCAAGCGGGCTGCGGTGATCCTGCGATGCGAGGGGATTCCTGCGAATGGCGCGCGGTTGAGGGCGGTTTCGCGGAGATCCGGCACCGAGCGAGGCGCGCCAGCTACCTTGAGATGTTGGAAATCCCTGTTTTTGGGCGGTCAGGCATCGCCGCGTCGGTCATGGCGAACACCTCGGCGGCCGCCATGCCGCTTTCCCTCAGTGCTGCGATGGATCGGGAGTCGTCTCGTTTCGCGAGGCGTTTCCCCGCCTCGTCGAGCATCAGCGGGTGGTGGAGATAGAGAGGCTGGGGAAGACCGAGCAGGACCTGTAGCAGGCGGTGGACGTGGGTCGATGACAACAGGTCCTCGCCGCGGGTGACGTGGCTGATTTGCTGGAAGGCGTCGTCCACGACGACGGCGAGATGATAGGCTGTGCCGATGTCCTTGCGGGCGAGCACGACGTCGCCGAGCAAGTCCGGGTCCACGGGGATTTCTCCGAAGCGCAGGTCGCGGAAGGTGAGGGGGCCGGCGAGCTCGCGCGCCTTGCGCGAGTCGAGCCGCCAGGCGTAGGGCGTGCCGGAGAGGAATCGGGCTTGCTGTTCGGCGGCGGTTAGCTTGTGGCAGGTGCCGGGATAGGCGGGGGCTTCGGGGCCTTGCGGGGCGGCTCCCATGCGCGCCCATTCGTCCTGGATCTCGCGGCGGGTGCAGAAGCATGGATAGACGAGCCCCCGCTCGCGCAGCGACGCGAGCGCCGCCTCGTAGGCCGCGATCCGCGAGCTTTGGCGGAGCGCGTCGCCGTCCCATTCCAGCCCGAGCCATTCGAGGTCCTGCTCGATGCCATGATAGAATTCCTCGCGCACGCGGGGGGCGTCGATGTCTTCATGTCGCAGCAGAAAGGACCCGCCGGCATCGCGCGCGAGTGAAAAGGCGACCCGCGCCGCGAGCACGTGGCCGAGGTGCAGCCGTCCCGTGGGGCTGGGAGCGAATCGCGTGCGGACGATCATCACGGACTGTTTCGCACCGGCGGAATCGAAGCGCAAGAACAAGCCCGCGGCGTCGTTCAGTCCTCGCCGGGGTCCTTTTTGAAAAACCTCCGGGCGTGCCAAAGCGTCCAAAGCGCGGCCCCGGCGGCCCACGACCACGCGGCGTATTCATAGTGGGAAATCATGATTTTCGGCATGAAATTGGCGGAGGCGCGGGTGAGCGCGGCGAGCACGGTGGCGAAGACGATGCCGCGCGCGATCCACGATCTTTTGGCGAAAAGTTCCAGCGACCCGCTGTGACCGAACAGCACGCGGCTTCCGGCGATCAGGCAAAGCAGTCCGAAACCGCTGACGAACAACAGGTGGTCGAGCGCGATGTGTTGTAACGGGGAAAACACCGGCGCGACCAGTCCGATCAACGCGAGCGGCAGGCACCAGAAGCGCAGCGCGTTGGCCAGCGTGCCGGGCGATGCCGCATCCTTGCCGCGCCGCCAGCGGACGTGGGCGAGCGCGAAGACAAGCGCCGCCGCCCGCAGAATCTGCCCGGCGGCGGGATTGACCCAGACTTCCACCGCGAAACTCGCGGGCAGCGCGATGGCGGCGAGCGCCATCCGGCGGAAGGTGGCGTCCTCGCCGAACCCGCCACCTAGCAGTCTCGGGAAAAGGAAGATGCCCACGCCCATCACCGGTCCCAGCAGGAGTCCCTGATAGAGCAGCAGTCCGGCGAGGCGCTGGAGTTCCGGCCGCGCCACCCACGCCGGATTCAGCCAGAGGATGGTGCCGGCGATTCCGCAGGCCAGACCCGTGGCCGCGAGTAGCATCGCCGGCGGCGGCCATTCCTTGCGGAAGAAGATCACCCGCGTCCCCAGCGAGAGGGCGAATCCGCCGAGCAGGGCGAGAAACAAGACGTCGCCCCAGGTCGTGAGTCCGCGCAGGTGGCAGAGGCCGTTGGCGAGATGCAGCAGGAAAAACGCGGCGAGCTCCCACGGCTTCAAGCGGGGGGCCGACAGCATCCGCGGCCCGGCGGTGCCGAGGAAACCGACCACGAACGCGCCGCCGAAGGCCTCGATCATCACCCGCGCGTGGCTGACGGCCGGATAGAACGGGAAGTGCCCGGAGAAAAACAGCGGCCACATCGCCACTCCGGCGATGCTGAACAGGATGCCGCTGAAAAAAAACAGCCGGTAAGGTTCGCTGCCGAGCCAGACGAGGGATTGGACGGCGGGCTGGGTTTTGCGTTTGGCGTGGCGGCAGGCGGGGAAGCTCATGGAGTTTTGGCTGAAAGCATCTTTTCAATCGCGGCGACGGTTTCCTTGGCGTCCTTGTTCAGGCCGGTTTGTTGGAAGGAGACCTCGCCCTCCGCGTTGAGCACGCTGATGGTGTTCGAGTGGGAAAACTGGCCTTTCGCGTCGCGCTGATAGTTGATGCCGAGCAGCGCGGCGAGTTCGCGCACGTCGTCCTCCTTGCCGCGGAGCAGCGTCCAGCGGGCGGAGGCGAGCTGCTTCTTCGCCCGATAGGCTTTCAACGCCTCCACCGTGTCGCGCTCGACGTCGAAGCTCACCAGCAGGAAATCCACCTTGTCGCGGAGGTTCTCCGGCAGCGCCTGTTCGATGGATTTCATGTTCTCGACGATGATCGGGCAGGCGTATTCGCAGGTGGTGAAGAACATCGCCACGATCTGCGGGCGGCCGCGCAGCACGCCGAGTTTCACGTCCTTGCCGACGTCGGAGGTCCAGGTGGATTCGAGTTGATAGAGCGATTTGTCGGCCAGCGGGGTGGCGGGTGCGGCTTCGCGGCAGCAGGGTGGCTTTTCTCCGGCGCAGACGAGGCCGGCGGTTAGCAGGATGATGGAGATGAGGGTTTTCATGGGTCTTTGGCGTAGCGGAAGCCGAGGTTGTGAACGGTGTAGCCGGCTTTCAGACTGGAGCGGAAGCCGAAGCGCATGAAGGCGGGATAGTTCGAGGTGTCCTTGGCCCCGAGCGAGCCTGCGCCGCAGAAGAGCTGGCGCTCCAGGCCGGTGTCGCCGCGCGCGTCGCCGGTGACGATGGCGGAGTTGAAATCGCTGGTCCACTCCCACACGAGGCCGTGCAGGTCGCGGATGCCATGGAGATTCGCCCTGCCGGAACCCGCTGCGGGCAGAGCGGCGGGCGAGGGCGTGCCATACCAGCGTGCGATGGCTTTCTTGAACTCCGGCTCCTTCGATCCATCGTCCTGGGTGAATCCGACTCCCGCCGCCAGCTCCCACTCGGCGGTGGTCGGCAGGCGGCCGCCTTTCCACGCGGCGTAGGATTTCGCGGCGAACCACGAGACCCAGCTCACCGGTTGGGCGGCATCGCAGGCGGGGCCGAGTTCGGTGTCGCCGGCCCAGTGCTTGAGGTAGTTTTCATCGGCGAAAAGCCGCTTCACCTTCGAGCGTTGCCATTGCGGGTTCGCCCGGACGAAGTCGAGGAATTCGCCGTTGCTCACCGGCATGGCGGCGAGCTGGAACCGGGCGACGGGGATTTCCTTCAGGTCGTTTTCCCCCGCGAACAACGGCCGATAGATTCCGGCAGGCACCGGCACCAGCTCCGCGCCGACGGCGCTGCCTAGCAGCAACGCGGCAAGAGCGATGAACGGGCGGGCGATCATGGGTCAATGGGCGGATTCCGCGCGCACCTTGCGGACTTCGTCCACGGTGACGATGTCGCCCGTATTGCCCCACTCGTTGCGGACGTAGGTGAGGACCTGGGCGACCTGCTCATCATTGATCGCCACGGGTGGCATCACGCCGTTGAAATCCTTGCCGTTGACCTTGATCGGGCCCGACAAGCCTTTGATGACCGTCGTGATCGCGTGGTTTTTGTCTGCCATGAGGAAATCGGATTTTGCCAGCGGCGGGAACACGCCGGGGATGCCTTCACCGTTCATCTGGTGACAGGCAAAGCAGGTCTGGGTGAAGACGCGCTTGCCTTTTTCCATCAGGATCTCCTTCGAAAGGCCGGCGATTTTCGGGTCGGCGCTGATGGCTTCGCGCTTCTTTCTTTCAAGATCCTCGACCGTGGAATCCTGCGAGAGGATCGCGCTGCCGAGGTAGGTCTCGTCCACTTCCTTGCCGGAATAGACGAGCAGGTTTTCCGGGCCTTCGACTTTCAGCATGCCAAGTGCTCCCTTGTTGAAGGCGCGGAACAACGCGTGATCGACGATGATGTAGGTGCCGGGAACATCGGTCTTGAATTCCACGATGGCCGAGCCGCCCGGAGGGACGATGGTGGTTTGGACGTTCTTCTGAGTCGGGACGGTGCCGCCTTCCTGATAGACCTGGTCGAAGATCTCGCCGATGACGTGGAAGGACGAGGAGAGGTTCGGCCCGCCGTTGCCGACATAGAGGCGGACGGTTTCGTGGACCTTCGCCTTGAGCGCCTTGTCGCCGACCAGCGATCCGACCGCGCCGTTGAAGACGACATAACTCGGTTGTTCGTTGACCGCTTTCGCCTGGTCGAAGGACTGGAGCCCTTCCTCGCCGAACGCGCCGGCGGTGTAGAAATCGCCCTGCATCACGTAGTATTCGTGATCGACCTTGGGCAGACCTTCTTTCGGCTCGACGAGGATCAGTCCGTACATGCCGTTTGCCACGTGCATGCCGACCGGCGCGGTGGCGCAGTGATAGACATAGAGTCCGGGGTTGAGCGCCTTGAAGGAAAACTGCGACCGGTGGCCCGGCGCGGTGAATGACGATGCAGCGCCGCCGCCCGGTCCGGTGACGGCGTGCAGGTCGATGTTGTGCGGCATCTTGCTCGTCGGGTGGTTGCCGAGGTGGAACTCGATGAGGTCGCCCTCCCGCACCCTGATGAAGCTGCCGGGAACGTCTCCGCCGAAGGTCCAGAACAGATAGTCCACGCCATCGGCCATGCGCTTGACCTTCTCGATGACTTCAAGGTTGACGATCAGCGTGGTCGCGGTCTTGCGGGTGATCGGTGGCGGCACCATCGGCGGACTGGTGAGCACGGCTTTTTCCTCGCCGACGATTTCAGGGTCGGTGCCCTTGGCAGTCGGACCTTTCGGCGCGCCAGCCCCGGGCTCGCCGGCGGCACTGAGGGGCAGGGTGATGGCCGCGCCGAGAAGCAGTGCTGCGAGACTGTGGCGGAAACTCTGGATTGGATGATGGATGGGTTTCATGGTGGTCACTGGAGGCAATGTTTCACTTCTCTCCTGCATGTTAAAGAAAAATCATTCGTTAATTGAATCCTTCATCGACTCCGAGTCGTTGATCTGCATTCTGGGGGTGTGTTCATGTATAGCAAACTGGCCCAATCGGGAATCGCCGCTGTCAGTTATCTGGCGGCGGTCTCCGGCGAATCCAGATTGGCAGGCAGCGCGGAGATCGCGGATGCCCGTGAGATTTCCCGGCAGTTGATCGCCAAGGTGCTTACGATGTTGTCCCGTGCCGGGCTGGTCGAGGGGACCCGCGGGCCGACCGGCGGCTACCGTCTTGCGCGCCCGGCGGGGGAAATCACCTTGCTCGATGTGGTGAGGGTTTTCGAAGATCCGTCGGACCGCGTGATGTGTCCGTTCGGTCCTAACTGGTGTGGCCACGGTCCGCATTGCCCGTTGCACGACACGTTCCTTCAAATGCACCAGAAGGCGCTCGACGGCCTGCAGGAAGAGACTTTCGCCCAGTTCGTCGGTCCGTCCGGCAAGTGACGGGAGCGCGCGGTGGGCCTATTTCCCGCTCCAGCCGCCGCCGAGGGCCTTGGCGAGGGCGGCGAGGGTGATGCGCTGGTTCGCTTCGAGCTGGCTGAGGACGAGCTGGACCCGGAGCACGTCGCGCTCGGAATCGACGACCTCGAAGTAGCTGGTCAGGCCTTTGTCGTAGCGTTCTTGGGAGAGCCGCCGGGTTTCCTGCGAGCTGTCGAGCGCGAGTTGCAGCGCGTTGCGGGATTTCGCGAGGCCCTTGAGATCGACGAGCGCGTCCTCCACCTCGCGGAGGGCGATGAGCAGGGTCTGGCGATATTTGGCCAGCGCTTCGTCGTAACGGCTGCGGGCGGCCTGATAGTTCGCCTTGTTGGCGCCGCCGTCGATGAGCGGCGCGGCGACTCCGGCGCCGAGCGAGAGCACCCGGTTTTCCCAGTCGAGGAAGCGCTTGATGTCGATGGACTCGAATCCGCCGCCGGCGCTGAGGCTGAAGTTCGGATAGAACGCGGCCTCCGCCACGCCGATGCGGGCGTTGGCGGCGCGGAGTTCCTGGATGGCGGCGCGGACGTCCGGCCGGCGGTTGAGGACCTCGGCGGGGAGTCCGGCGCGGATGTCCGGAAGCGCGCTGTTGGAGGCGCGGCGGGTGACGGAGAAGCTGGAAGGGGCCGCGCCGCAAAGCACGGCGAGGGCGTGTTCCGCGGAGCCGCGCTGGCGCTGGACGATGGCGAGGTCGTTGTCGGCGAGTTCCACTTCGGTGCGGGCGCGGCTGGAGGCGAGGCCGTCGATCAGGCCGGCGTTGAATTTCGAGTTCTGGATTTCAAGCGCTTCCTTGCGGCTCTTGAGGGTGCTTTGCAGCACGCTGTCCTGGGCATCGAGGCCGCGGAGCAGGAAATACTGGCGGGCGACTTCGGTGGCGACTCCGAGCCGCTGGGAGTCTAGCAGGGCCTCGCTTGCCGCGGCTTGGGCGGACGATGCTTCGAGGGCGCGCTTGTTGCGGCCCCAGAGGTCGGGGTCGTAGGCGAGGTCGAAGGTGCTGCGGTAGTTCTGGGATTCCAGCGCGATGTCCGCGCCGGCCGGGAGGTTTCCGCGCAGCGCGTCGGCGGAGCTGCGGGAAATCCCGGCGCGGCCGGATAGATCGAGGGTGGGGAAAAGTTTCGCGCGGTCCACGCCGACGAGTGCGCGGGAGGTGTCGACGCGGGCCTTGGCGGCGGCGAGGTCGTTGTTCGCGGCGAGCGCGCGATCGACCAGACGGGTGAGCTCGCGGTCTTTGAAAAGCCGCCACCAGTGATCAGGCAGGCGGGTGGCGGCGGTGGCCTGGGATTGTTTCCATTTCGAGCCGCCGGACATTCCCGGGAGTTGGAAATCCGGTCCTACGGTGCAGGCCCCGAGGAGCAACGCGGCAGGCAGGATGAGCGCGGGAAATTTCATGGTTTCTGGAGGCGGTCGGGGGCTTGGATGAATACATCGACTTGCTGGCCGACGTATAGCGGCGGATCGGTCGGGCGGTTTAGCGAATAAATCACTTGCAGCACGCGGGTGTCCACCCGCTCGGTGCTGGATCCGGTGAGCGAGACTTTGGGAATGACATAGGGCTCGATCCGGATGAATTCGAGCGGGAAGGTGACGGTGGGATCGCCTTTCAAATAGCCGTAGGCGGTCTGGCCCGTGCGGATGCGGGTGGCGTTCTGTTCGTCGATGTCGGCGCGGACCTGGAGCTTGTCGGTCTCGCCGAGGATCATCGCGGGATTCCTGGGCGAGGTGGCGGCGTATTCGCCGGCGCGGATGTTGAGCTGGATGATGGTGCCGTCGCGCGGGGCGAGGACGGTAAGGCGGTCGATGAGCAGGGCGATGCGCTTGAGCGAGGTTTCCGAAGCGGCGAACTGGGCCTTGGCGGCGGCGAGCTGGGCTTGGGAAACGGCGACGTCCTGCTTGCGGTTTTCAAGGTCTTCGAGGCTGACGGCGCGGCTGTCGGTGACGGCGTTGAGGCGCGCGAGCTGGGATTCGAGCTTGGCGAGCTGGGCCTCGCTGACGGTGATCTGCGCGCGGGAGATTTCCTGTTGGGCCTGGGTGGAAAGCTGCTCGGCGCGGAGGTCGCGGTCGTCGAGCTTGCAGAGCGGTTGGTCTTTTTTCACCGCGTCGCTGACCTTGACGAAGACCTCGGTGACCAGGCCGGGGAGAGGGACGCCGATGGCGACATTCTCACTCAGCGCTTCGAGGATGCCGGTGGCGGCGACGGCTTCCTTGTAGGGTTTTTGCGGCGGCATGACCGGCGGGTCGCCCGGCGGCGGCATCTGCCGCTGGGCCTGGGTGCGGGAGACCATGACGATGGCGACGACGCCGAAAAGGGCGGCGGCGATGGAACCGTAACGGAGGAGTTTTGAGAAGAAGTTCATGGATTGATTCAATGCGCGTGTTCGTGGACGAAGTGGGGTTTCTCGGGGTGGAGCTGCTCCTTGACCTCGATGATTTCGCCGTCGTCCATGCGGGCGATGCGGTCGGCGTAGGAGAAGATCCGGTTGTCGTGGGTGACGATGATGACGGCGCGCTCGGGCGAGCGGGCGACCTGGCGGAAGAGGTCGAGCACGATCTCGCCGTTCTGGGCGTCGAGCGCGGCGGTGGGCTCGTCGCAAATGACGAGCGGCGGCTCGTGGACGAGGGCGCGGGCGATGGCGACGCGCTGCTGCTCGCCGCCGGAGAGTTTGTTAGGGCGTTCCTTCCAACGCGGGCCGAGGCCGACTTTATCGAGAATCTCGCGCGAGCGGGTGAGTGCCTTGCCGCTGGAGACGCCCTGGATGAGCAGGGGAATGCCGACGTTTTCCGCGACGGTGAGGGTGGGGATGAGGTTGAACTGTTGGAAAATGAAACCGATGCTTTTCGCGCGGAAGCGGGTGAGCGCGTGGCCGGACATTTTTTCCAGGGAGTTGCCCAGGACGTTGATCTCGCCGCTCTCGATCCGGAGCGTGCCGGCGATGGCGCTGAGCAGGGTGGTCTTGCCGCAGCCGGAAGGGCCGACGAGCATCGTGATCTCGCCGCTGCGCGCCTGGAGGTGGACCTGTTTTAGCACGTGGATGCGGCCCGACCCTTCGCCGAAACCTTTTTCGACGGCGCGGACATCGACCACGATGTGATGAGATGGAGAGGAGTCAGGCACGGAAGACCATGGCGGGTTCGTAAAGACCGAGGTGGATGGAAGCTGAAATTGCCAAGGAGTTACCAGTTGTCGAGCACTTAGAGGTGGGCCATTAGGCGATCAAGCACGATGCCAGAGATCAGATCAACGACTTTGGCTGGCGATGAAGTGATCCTGATTCTGTCACTTTCAAGTGAGATTTTGAAAAACATCAATGTCGGAATTGACAGTGATCGCCGAGGTGACACGACAATATCCGGAGGCCTTCGAGTCGGTAATATACGGCTACGAGTGCTTCGAGGCCGTCTATCCAATCCCGGTCTGGCGCTGCGCCTATGATCGTGCATTGCTGGATCACGGGAAGGCCCGCTGAAGCAAGCAGCTCTCCACCGGAGCAGCCAGGTGGAGAGCGATTTCATGGCCTCATATCGGGTCCGCTTCAACCGGGTGTCCAGAGGCGCGGTATTTTTCGGCGTGGTGGGACCGGAGATGTCGGCAATCAAAACGCACCGCATACAACCTGAGGAGGTGTTTCGTAACCATTGAGCCCAAGGGGAGCCGTATGACAGACCAATTCCATGCCGTTTTCAAATCTTCCAAGGTGACGCCTTGACGCTCCTCGCCGGAGGTGTATTCGTTTTCGTATGACAAAAGTCCTGACACTCCGGATGGAACCCGATCTGCTTGAAAAAGCCGAGGCGCGGGCTGCCCGGTTGGGAGTGGACCGGGCGAAATACGTGCGCTCCCTGATCGAGGAGGATCTCGCCTCAGGCGGGAAGAAAACCAGCTCCGGCTTCGCATCGTCTGATTTGGCGGGGATGTATGAAGGCACTGGCAAAGCAGCGACCAATTCCGAAACCCGCGCGCGCATGCGCCGGAAGCCATGAAGGAAATCGCGGATACCGGGGTGATTGTGGCATTGCTGTTCGGGGTGATTGTGGCATTGCTGTTCCGCAACGACCCGTTCCACAGCTGGGCACTTGAGGCCTTTCACAAACAGGCGCCTTTCCTCACCTGCGATGCGGTGCTGGCCGAAGCCGCGAGTTTCTGTCCGGATCCAGTGGCTGTGCTCAAACTGGTCACACGCGGCGACTTGATCGTGGACCCTGATTTCTCGCTCGCAAGCGAAGCATCCCATCTCGCCGCGCTGGCATCGAAATATGCCGACCGCCCGATGGACCTCGCGGATGCCTGCCTCGTGCGCATGAGCGAGCTTCACTCGAAATGCCGGATCTGGACGGTGGATCGCAACGACTTCTCCACCTACCGCCGCATGGGACGAAGGACGATTCCCTGCGAGTTTCCATCGGAGTTTTGACTGCCTCTGTCAGGCACGGAAGACCATGGCGGGTTCGTAAAGACCGAGGCGGATGATGCCCATCAGCGCGGCGAGCATGCAGATGATCTGCACGGCGAGAAAGGCGGCGACCGGGATCTGCCAGGGCATGTAGAACGGCGGCTGGCCGTTGTTGATGGCTCCCATGGCGAATCCGGAGGTGGCTAACAAACCAAGGCCGAAGCCGATGAAGCCGACGGTGAGCGCCTGGATAAGGAGCATCATGCTGAGGCGGAAATTCGACATGCCCATCGCCTTGAGCGCGCCGAGGTGTTTCAAATTATCCAGCACGAAGGCGTAAAACGTCTGGCAGGCGATGGCTACGCCGACGATGAATCCGATGACCACCGTGGTGCCGAAGGAGATCGGGATGCCGGTGTTTTTCACATACCACCAGACGGTCGCGGTGTTGAAATCCTTGGAATTGTCGCCGAAGTCGCGGTTGACGTAGGCGCGCAGGCCGGTGGTTCTCTCGATTTCCGCGGCCGCTTGTTCGGTGGTCATGCCTTCGATGGGCGCGGCGATCACGGCGGTTAACATTTTCCGCGAAGTCGGGGTGTATTGCAGCGCGCGCTCGTAGGTGGTCCAAATGTACGGGCCGCCGGTGAAGGAGCGCATCGCCTTGCAAATTCCGACGACGCGGGCTTCGACGTCGTTGATTTCGAACTGGTCGCCGATCTTGATTTTCTTCGAGGGATCGCGCGGATTCGAGGAAAGGCGCGTGGTGGCGAGTTCGTCGATGACGACGGTGTTCGGCAGGCGGAGGTCTTCGAGATTTCCCTCGACCATCCGGCCGGGAGCGCCGGCGAGCGAGGCGGCGTCAATGCCGATGAGCTGCACGGTTTTGAAACTGCCGTCTTCGAGGCGGACGCGCTGGATGCCGGAGTAGAGCGGCATGGCCCAGCGGACGGCGGACACCGAGCGGATGCGGGCGACGTCGGTGTCGCGCATCGGGTTGGTTTCGTTGACCTGCTCGACGCGCTCCTCGACGACGAAGATGGGAGCGCCGACGTTTTTCAGGGTGGCCGTGGTCCAGCGCATCAGGCCGCAGAAGACCGAGGCCTGTTGGACGATGAGGAAGGTGGCGAAGAACAAGCCTGCGACGAGCATCAGGTACTTGGCCGTGTCGCCGAAGAGCATTTTGAGAGCGAGACCGATCATGCAGGGACGGGAGGACCGCGCGATCTTAACAGGGGGCGCTGACCGCGCAACCCGCGACATGGGATTGTTTGCGTTCGTGCCGCGGGTGTTTGAAACAGGCTGTTTTTGCGATTCCATCCGGCTGTTGGAGCGGATTACGCTTCCCGCATGCGGACGATGGACGAGTGGTTGGGATCGGAGGAGACCGGGGAACCGTTTTCCCACTGCCTTTGCTGCAAGCTGCCGCTGGTGGAAATCGCCGAGCCGTGGCTGGTCAACAAGGAGTTCGCCCGCGGGGAATGCGTGCTGGAATACGCGATCTGCCAGCCGTGCCGCGACCGGGTGACGGACAAGCTTTCGGAAGTGTCGAAGGAAGCGGTGCGTGGGTTTTTGGAGCGGGAAATCGACTGGGAGGCGCGGATGCGGGAATTCATGCTTTCGCACGATCCGACGGAGCGCTTCGCCGCGTGCATCGCCTGCCGCACGCCGCGGGAGGAGCTGGCGGGATTCGGGATTTCCGCGTTGTTCGATTCCGGCGGGTCGCTCGTCACCGGACCGCTGCCGCTGCTCGTCTGCCAGCCGTGCATCGGCAGGATGACGGCGGGTCTATCCGATCAAAGCCGCGAGGTCTGGCGGAAGTTTCTGGCGGAAAACTTCGCGGGGCCGCCGAGCGATTCCGGTTTTCCGGGATTGCTGTGAAGCGGCGGCTCAGGCGTGGGTGAACGCTTCCTCGAACGCGGCGATGATCGTCTCGATGGGCTCAAGGCCGCAGGAGACGCGCAACAGGTTCGGCGAGACTCCGCAGCCCTCGGCCCACTCCAGTTCGTGGTAGTGGGCGAGCATGGTGTAGGCGCAAACCAAGGTGAACGGCGTGCCGAAGCTCGGGCCCTTGCTCAAGCGCAGGGCGTCATAGACCTTCGGGGTCTTTTTTTGGTTTTTTAAAACGAAGGAAAGCAAGCCGCCGTAGCCCGCGCCCTTGTGCATGACCGCCTCGTAGTTGGCCTTGAGGGTCAGCGAGGGATGCCAGACTTCCGCCACGGCCGGATGATTGGCCAGCCATGCGGCGAGTGCCTTGCCGCTGGCATTCACGGTCTCCATCCGCTTGGCGTAGCCTTTGAGATTGGAGAGCAGAACCTCGGCGTCGCCGATGTATAACGGGGCGCTCTCGGTCGAGTCAGCGGTTAGGGATTCGCGCAAGGCGTTGGCGACCGGCGAGTCGGCGCGGACGGTCGCCATTCCGGCCATGACGTCGCCTTTGCCGGAAACCCATTTGGTCAGGCTGCCGGTCACCACGTCGGCGAAACGCAGGGAATCGACGTTCAGCGGGCCGGCGGCGGAGTCGTCGATGACGAATGGCGTGCCGCTGTCTTCGCAGGCTTTGGCCACGCGATGCAGGTCGATGGTGCGGAGCAGGGGATTGCTGGGAACCTCGGTGAAAACCCCGGCGAACTCGCCCTGGCGGATGCGCATCAGGGCTTCGTCGAAGGATTCCCCGGTGGCGTCGTTCAGATAGACCACGCCGTGGCCGAAGAGTTCCTGCACTTTCAGGCTGTCCACGTAGGGGAATTCCAACTGCAAGGTCTTCTTGCCGTCATGCATGCCCGGCAGGGCGCGCAGGACGGCGGTGATGGCGGCCATGCCACTGGTGAAAATAAAGGTGTCTTCCGGCGCGGCGCCGCTGAATTTGGCCAGCGACCGGGAAATCAGATGCGACTTCGAGCCTTCGCGCAAATTCCCGTCCAGAAAATCCTGTGCCTGCCTGCTGCTGACGATCTCGCCGGCGAAGCGCCAGTATTCGTCGGCCTCGCGCTTGGCCTTGGTTGGAACGACTAACACTTGTAGTCCGTGGAAGCTGGCGATCCGCACGGCGGTTTCCGCGCGGCGCTCGACCCAGCGGTGCGCCCGTTGCACGGCGGCGCGGGTGGGCAGGACGATGACTTCCTCGTGTTCGCCCGCGACTTCGGCTTTCGCGGCGGCGAACAGGCGTTCCACGACCGGGTGTTTGAAAAACCGGGGATAGCCGGTGCGCATCCGTTTAAGGACTTTTTCGCGGCCTTCCTCGTAGCCGAGGATGGAGTCCCAGGTCGGCAGGCAAACCGAGCACGCGTGAGGAGAATCCGGAAGCGGCAGCCCCAGATCCTGTTCCTGCCATGCCGGTTTGGCTGATAGGTCACGCTTCACCCCCCCTCCATGCCCCGGCTAAGGACTTAGGGCAAGCCGGATCAACGCGGATCGGCGAACAAATCGGGGCGAGGGCGGGAAATCAGCGTGATGGGGCGGGTTCGGGCTCGGCGATGATCGAGGCTCGGGGGATTTTTTCGGCCTCCGGGGCGGGGTTTTCACCGGGGGCGAGATCGATGTCCGTGAAGGTTTGCTGACCGTGGTTTTGAGAGATGGAGTTGTCAGCGTAGGAGGCGGCGACGAGGCCTTTTTCCAAGACCAGGCCGGGACCGAGGTTGAGCGTGGCTTGGTTCGAGGTGACCGGAACGCCGGCTGCGGCGGAGCGGATCACCAGGCCGCCGAGGAGATTGGCGCGGGCGGTGTTGCCGGAAATTTTGCCACCGCCGGCAGAGTCGAGAACCAGCCCGAACTCGCGGTTGGCGATGAGCTGGTTGCCCTCGATGGTGGCGGAGGCGGGACCGTTGTCGGCGTGGATGCCGTTGCGGCTGTTTCCCTCGCAGCGGTTGTTGGCGAGGATGACCGCGGCTCCGTCCCACGACTCAATGCCATGCTCGAAATTTTCCAGCGACTCGCAATCCCGGACTTCAAGCGTGCTGCCTTGGCCGATGGCGGCCACGCCGTTCCAGCCGTTGTTGGCGAAGCGGCTGCGACTAACAAGGGCTTGGCCGCCCTCGATCACGGCGAGGCCGTGGCCGCTGGCATCTGTGAAGCGGCAATCGACAAAAGTGGCCTGCCCGCCGCGCACCAGGGCGGCAGAAAAGCGGTCGGTGCCGGCGGCGAACGACTCGTGGCGGAAGGTGATGCCTCTGATCCGCGCGCCTTTGGCGTCCGGGCCGATAGAAATCGCGCTGCCGCTTTCCGGCGCGCACTCGACGATGGTTTCGGCGAATCCGGCGCCTTGCAGTTCGACCGCGGCGTTGATGACGAGCGGGCCTTTCCAGGTCGCGATGCCGAGGACGATGCGGTCGCGGTCGCGCGCGCTGGCGAGTGCTTCCGCGGGCGTGGCGAAATCGCCGGGGACGTGGAGGCTGCGAACGTAGCTGGAAAGTTTTTCCAGCCGCGCGGCGATTTCGGGATTTCCGGGAGTGAGCGAGTTGGCTTCGCGGAGCCAGTCGAGCGCCTGCTGGTCGAACTGTCCTTGATCGCGGGCGACGGCCATTTGCAGGAGTTCGGTGGCTTTCGCCTGGTCCGCGGCGATCTTTTCCACGGCGGCGGTGGCGTCGGCGAGGATCAATTTCGCGTCCGGATCGTCGGGCGTCTTGGCGAGGATTCCTTGCGCCGTGGCGATGGCGTCGTCCCAGTGCCGTTGGTCGAGCGCCTGGCGGGCGGAAGCGATGGCGGCGGTGCGCGACTGATTGGCGCGGGCGGCGGCGACTTGTTCTAGAATGGCGGCGGCGTCCTTTTCCGCGGGAAATTTCGCGAGCACCTGGCGGGCGGCGGCGACCGCTTCATCGAGACGTCCGGCCTCGAGCTCGGCGGTGGCCTGGCCGGTCCAGTAGCCGATGAACTGGGTTTGCTCCTCCACCATGCCGACCTCGATGCTGCGGCGGCCGCGCTGCGCGAGACCGGAGCCGGGATCGATCGCTTCGATCTCGGCAAACGCGCCGGCCGCATCCTGCCAGCGGCGGTTCTCGACCATGATGGAGCCTTGGTTTGCGAGGAATCCGATGCGCGCCTGGCGTTGTTGTTCCTTGGCCTCCTCGTTTTTCAGGTAGATCCACCCGCCGCCGATTCCGGTTAGGAGAACCACGAGCCAGACGAGGTGGAAAGCGGCGCGCTTGGCGGCGGGGGCGGGGGGGATTTCAGCGATGACTTTCGAAGGCAGCGGCGGAGCGGCGAGGCCGACGGCTTCCAAATGCTCTTGGACGGCGGCGAGCGCCTGGTCGAACTCGATGAGTCCCTGCTGATAGCGATTCGCCAGGGTTTCGTTCGGCGCGGAGCGGACCATCGCGGCGATGTGCTCGCGGGCCTGTTTGAAATCGGCGAGATGGGGGCGCGGATCCTCGTCCGGACCAAGTCCGAGGATTTTGCGGGCATCCGGAAGCTTCATGGCGTGTGGGATTTCAGCCGACGAATTTTTGCACGATCGGCATCCGGCGGCCGATGCCGAAAGCCTTCGAGGTCACGCGCAGGCCGGGCGCGGCCTGGTGGCGTTTCCACTCGTTGAGGTCCACGCGGCGCTGCACCCAGCGGACGGTGGCTTCCTCGTAGCCTCGCGAAATGATCTCGTCGGCGGAAAGCTGGTTTTCCACGTAGAGTTCGAGGATGGCGTCGAGGATTTCGTAGGGCGGCAGCGTGTCCTGGTCCTTCTGGTCGGGCCGGAGCTCGGCGCTCGGCGGCTTGTCGATGGTGTTCCACGGGATGATTTCCCGCTCGCGGTTGATCCAGCGCGAGACTTCGTAAACCCGGCATTTCGGCAGGTCGGAAATGACCGCGAGGCCGCCGCACATGTCGCCGTAAATCGTGCAGTAGCCCACGGCGAGCTCGCTCTTGTTGCCGGTCGTTAGGAGCAGGTGGTTTTCCTTGTTGGAAAGCGCCATGAGCATCAGTCCGCGGAGGCGGGCCTGCATGTTTTCCTCGGTGACGTCTTCCGGTTTGCCCTCGAAAACCGGCTGCATCGTGGCTTTGACGGCTTCGAAGGCGTTTTTGATAGGAACCTCGTCGCAGCGGATGCCGAGGTTTTTCGCCAGCGCGAAGGAGTCGTCCACGCTGCCGCGCGACGAGTAGGGGCTGGGCATCGTGAGGCCGCGGACGTTCTCCGGGCCGAGCGCGTCGGCGGCGATCACGGCGGTCAGGGCGGAGTCGATCCCGCCGCTGAGGCCGAGGCAGACGCTGGAGAATCCGCACTTGGTGACGTAGTCGCGGACGCCGAGGACGAGGGCTTGATAGAGTTCCTCCGCGTCGCAGGAATCGAGCGACGCTTCGTTTTTCACCGGAGAAAACGGATCGACCACGACGCAGGTTTCGACGAATCCCGCGAGCTGGGTGGCGATGCCGCCGGTGGCGTCGGTGACCAGCGAGTGGCCGTCGAAGACGAGCTGGTCGTTGGCGCCGACCGCGTTGCAATAGACGACCGGGACTTTCGCCTTGCGGGCGATTCCGCCGATCATCGCGCGGCGCAGCAGAGGCTTGCCGAGATGGAACGGCGAGGCGCTGAGATTGAGCAACAGATCGATGCCTTTTGCCGAGAGTTCATCGACCGGATCGCGATCGTAAAACGGGCGCTGGAGGTAGTCTTCCGTCCAGATGTCCTCACAGATCGTCACGCCGATGCGGTGGCCATTCCAGAGGATCGGTTCGCTGGCATCACCGGGTTCGAAGTAGCGGCGCTCGTCGAAGACATCGTAAGTCGGCAGCAGGGTTTTCCAGATGCGGTGCTGGATTTTTCCGTTCTCCAGCCAAGCCGCGGCGTTGCGGAACGGTTTCCCCGGCCGCGACGGATGGTGGTGGTCCACGTAGCCGACGAGCAGCGGGACCTCGCGGATTTCGCCGGCGAGGTAGTCGAGCGCTTGCAGGCATTTCGGGACGAACTGCGACTTGAAAACCAGATCCCGCGGCGGGTAGCCGACCAGCGACAGCTCGGGCGTCAGCACCAGGTCCGCGCCGGCTTCGAGGCATTCCCGGTAGGCGGCGAGGATGCGTTTCACGTTGCCGGGGAAGTCCCCGATGACCGAGTTGATTTGGGCGATGCCGATGTTCATGAGCGCGTCCAGAAAACACCTGCAAACGGCCACGGGCAAAAGGAAAAAACCTTTTTTGGCGCATGCCGGCATTTGAAATCACCGGAATTCTTCCGGTGTGGAAACAT
The DNA here is from genome assembly GCF_058122085.1 of Luteolibacter sp. Taxonomy (NCBI): domain Bacteria; kingdom Pseudomonadati; phylum Verrucomicrobiota; class Verrucomicrobiia; order Verrucomicrobiales; family Verrucomicrobiaceae; genus Luteolibacter; species Luteolibacter sp. The sequence goes on from NZ_JBIKBQ010000007.1 coordinate 40,298, forward strand.
TTTCGGAAAACGGACGTAACACCCCGCCGAAAGGAAAACCATGATGCATCTCTTAAATGCCGCCGCAATCCTGTCCGTCGCGCTGGGCGCGATGGCCGAGGCCAATCCTCCGGGAACGCCGCCTCCCGCGCCGACTGGATTCCAATGGCAGGCGGTTCCCGAGTTGTCGGACGAGTTCGATGGCAAGGAACTGGATGGGAAAAAATGGCTGCCTTACCAGCCCTACTGGAAGGGCCGCCAGCCGAGTCAGTTCGAGCCGAAGAATGTCGCGGTGAGCGGAGGGGATCTCCTGCTCCGTTCCACACCGAAGGTCGCGGATCTAGCGGACGTCAAGAACCCCGAGTCCGATGTGTGGGTGAATTCGGCCTGCGTTTCGTCGAAACAGCCGGTGGCATCGTATGGCTATTACGAGGCCCGCATCAAGGCGTCGCGCTTGTCGATGACCTCGTCGTTCTGGTTTCAGGGGAAATACAGTGAGATCGATGTGGTGGAGCAGTTGGGCGCCTCGGTCAAAAACCCGGAGCTGGGCCGCATGATGCTGATGAACAGCCATTACTTCAAGCCGACGTGGGATCACGACAAGGCGACTCCGCAACGCTGGAAGATGCCGACGGGCGCGGCGGACGAGTTCCACGTTTACGGCGTCTGGTGGAGGGACAAGGACACCCTCCTGTTCTATCACAATGGCGCGAGGGTGGCGGAGATGAAAACCGGCGGCGAGTTTCTTGAAACGATGTATTTGTTTTTCGACACCGAGGTTTTCACCTGGGACGGCCTGCCCACCATCGAGTCCTTGAAAGACCCGGCCAGGAACACCATGCGGGTGGACTGGGTCCGCGCGTGGAAATTGGTGAAGGCCGAAACGAGGCTGCCCGGCTAAACGCCCCGGTGTCAGGGCAAGTCGGAAGAAGGCGGAAGGGGGCTTGTAGGGATAACGCCCGACACCGCGGCGGAGTTCCGCACTACCTGAGAATCCGAAATTGCCCACCTGTTGCTTTGGGGGCCGATAACGATAATTGGGCATGACATTTAAGAACCCATTAGGAATTCTCAGGTTTTTCGCCTTGATGGCAGGGATGCAATGGATGGCCCCGGCGGCCGGTGCAGCCACATTTCACACGATCCCTCTGGTATGGAATGCGGTTCCTGAATCCGGGATACAGGGTTACAAGGTTTACGTTGGAACGGCGAGTCGGCAATACACCCAGATTTACGACGCGGGGACGACTCCCGAATTTTCTGTTGCCGCCATGGAGTTCGGGAAGACCTACTATTTCGCGGTGAAGAGCATCGGCGGCAACGGGCTCGAAAGTGACTTTTCGACGGAACTCGTCGTCAAAATCGCGCCGCCGCCGCTGCCGTTGAACGGGGGCATTTCCGCGAACGCTTCGGGCCAGACCGGATTGAACTGGTCCTTTCCCGCGTCAGCGCTCGATTCGTTGCCCGAGTTCATCGTCGAGGCGAGTGACGACCTGATCACGTGGGCGCAGGTCGGTACGGTGCTACCCGAAGAGTCCACCGGCGGCGACTCGCAGACCCTATTGTTTTCATGGCCCGTCAGCGTCAGCGGCCCCCGGAAATTCTATCGTCTCACATCGAGAAACTGGCTGGGTGCCGCCACGGGGCCCTGAGCGACGGGTCAAATTGATCAGGTGTCAAAAAGGGCGGGTCCACGTGTGGACCCGCCCTTTTTGATAGGTGAGGAGGATCAATGGCCCTTGGTGGCATCCACGCCGAGGACGCCGTCCGAACCGCTGAGTTTGCTCCAAGACAGACCGTATGCGGCGACCCACACAAAGCAGACGAGCGGGACGATGAATCCGGCGGACATGCCGTCCTTGCTGGTGTCGGCGATGTGGCCCATCAGCTTGGGCATGATGGCGCCGCCCATGATGGCCATGACGATGAAGGACGAGGCCTTTTTCGCGCGACTGCCGAGGCCGTGGATGCCGAGCGAGAAGATCGTGGGGAACATGATGGACATGAAGAAGTAGCTCAGGAACAGCGCGATGGCGGAAGCCCAGCCGAGTTTGAGGAGAACCATCAAGCTGCAAAGGGCGGCCGCGATGGCGAAGGTGCCGAGCACCTTGTGAGCGGAGAATTTCCTCAGCAAGGCGGCACCGATGAAACGGCCGGCGAGGAAGAAGATGAAGCCCACCGAGGCGAGGGTGGAAGCGCCCTTGTCGCTCAGGCCGAGGATGCCGTTCTTGTGAATTTCAAACCAGTTGCCGAATGCCCCGGCCCTCCACGCGTCCGGGACGGCGGGAATCTGCGAGGTCATGTAGTTGATGAAATACGCGAAGACCCCGCACTGCGCGGCGACGTAGAAAAACTGGGTGAGTGTGGCTCCCGAGAAATGCGGGTGGCTCCAGATGCTGTGGTTCGAGATGGCGCGGTTCTTCATGGCGAAGACCACGGTGCCGATGGCGAGCAGCACGCCCGAGGCGGACCAAAGCGCTTGGGATTCGGTCAAGCCGAGCGATTTTCCAACGGATGGAATGGCGACGACGGCGGAAACAATCATGCCGATGGCGACGGAAAGCACGACGATGTTCAGCCACAGCAAGCCCATGGCCACGCCGCGGTTGGCGACCGGGGCATCGCCTGCGGGGCTGGCGTCATCGAGGTGGAATTCATCGTCCGACTTGATGTCTGGCAGTTTGCAAAACGAGAAGATCACCGCGAGGACGAGCACGAACCCACCGATGGCGGCGTAGGGAATCCATAGTGTTTCCGATCCGGTGCTCTGGCCGCTCGCGTCCTTGCCGTAGAAAAAGGCGGCGCCGGCGATGGGGCCGAAGATCCAGCCGATGCCGTTGCAGGACTGGGCGAGGTTGATGCGGGTGGCGGCGTATCGCTTCGGGCCGAGAACCGTGGAGTAGGGGTTGGCGACGGTTTCCAGGAAGGTCAGGCCGGACGCAATCACGCAGACGCCCAGCAGGAAGGCGGGGAAGGTGGCGATCTTGGTGGCTGGAATGAACCAGAACCCGCCGACCGCGACCATGAGCAGTCCGGCGATGATGCCGCCCTTGTAGCCGAGTTTGCTGGCGAGCCAACCGGCGGGCATCGCCATCAGGAAATAACCGAGGTAGTGGGCGAACTGGACCCAGGCGGACTGGGCGAGCGTGAGGTGGAGTTCCTGTTGGAAGTGTTTGTCCATCACGTCGATCATGCCGTTGCAGAATCCCCACAGGAGGAACAGCGAACTGACGAGGGCGAAGGTGACGAGGTGGTTTTTTCCGTCAGAAGTCGTGAAGATGCCGGGTTTGCTCATGATGTTTTTTGGATATGGATTTTTTGGAAGCGAGGAGGCGGGCTTCCCCGTCAATACGGAAGGGCTTTGGCTGGAAAGTAAAGCGCCTTCATGATGACGGGGAGAGCCTGGATCGGGATCAGGCCTTGCCGTAGAGTGGGCCGTAGTTCGCGCAGGCGCGGAAGTCCGCGCCTTCGAGATCGGCGGTGCCGAAGGAGGTCCACGCGCTCGGGCGGAAGACGCGGTCCTCGCCGACGTTGTGCATGTAAACCGGGATGCGCAGCATCGAGGCGAGCGTCAGATAGAGGTGGCCCACGTGGCCGCAGGTCATCACGCAGTGGTTGGCTCCCCAGTGGTTCATGACTTCGTAGGCGCTGGTGAAGGCGCCCTTGCCGGTGAGGATCGGTGCAAACCAGGTAGTCGGCCAAGTCGGGTTGGTCCGCTGGTCGAGCGCGTCATGCACGTCTTCCGGCAGATCCACGGTGTAGCCTTCCGCCACTTGCAGCGCGGGGCCGATGCCGCCGACGAGGTTGAGGCGGATCATCGTGGCCGGCATGCCGCCGCGGGTGCGGTAGCGGGTGCTGAGTCCGCCGCCGGGGAAATACTCGGTGATGGACGGGTGCCAGGTGGTGGCCTTGAGGCATTTTTCAACCTCGGCATCCGTGATTTCCCAGAACGGTTTCATCGTCGGGGTGCCGTTGGTTTGCTGCTCGCCGGTGCCGTCGAGCGCGGCCGGGCCGGAGTTGATGAGGTGGAGGATGCCGTCGCCGATGAGCGGGTGGCTGACTTTCTTGCCGCTTGCGGTTTCGATCGCCTCAAGGCTCCAATAGGTGCGGAGGTCGGCGAAGATCTGCGCGGTGTTGGTGAGGAGGTGGCCGAAGAGCATGCCCGCGCCGTTGAGCGCGTCGTTCTCGGTGGCGACGATGTAAGGTGCGCGCTTGCCGTTCCAGTCGAAGGAGGAGTTGAGGATGGCTTCGAGGAAATCGCCGTTAGGGAAGTGGTCGGTCCACTGGCGCTGGCCCTGGAAACCGGAGGCGATGGCGTTGTGCCCGTGCGCCTGCTCTCCGAGACCCATTTCCGCGAGCTTGGGGTTTCCGACCATCAGGTCGCGGGCGATGAGCGCCATTTTCACGCTGTCTTCCCATTCCTTGTCGATCTGCTCGCGGGAGCGGGTGGTGGTGGGGGAGTTGTAGTCTTTTCCTTCCGGGCAGTTCTTCTTCACCCATGCGAGGGCTTTTTCGTATTCGGCCGGGTCGTATTGGCCCTTGCTCATGCGGCCGACGAACTCGGTCATGTCGATGGCTTCCACGCGCATGCCGAGCCATTTTTCCCACAGCGCGGTATCCACGACCGAGCCGGCGATACCCATCGAGGTGCCGCCCATCGAAAGATAGCTCTTGCCGCGCATCAGGGCGACGGCGAGGCCGCACTGGACGAATGACAGGAGCTTGCCGCGCACGTCCGCCGGGATCTCGGTGTCGGTGGCGGACTGCACGTCCTTGCCGTAAATCCCGAAGGCGGGCAGCCCTTTCTGCGTGTGGCCGGCGAGCACGGCGGCCAGATAGACCGCGCCGGGGCGCTCGGTGCCGTTGAAGCCCCAGACCGCCTTGGGCAAATGCGGGTCCATGTCCATCGTCTCCGAGCCGTAGCACCAGCAGGGGGTGACGGTTAGCGAGACGCCGACGTTGGCGGCTTTGAATTTGTCGGCGCAGTCGGCGGCCTCCTTCACGCCGCCGATGCAGGTGTCGGCGATGACGCACTCGACGGGCGTGCCGTCCGGGTAGCGCAGCTCGGCGGCGATCAGCGTGGCGACGGCCTGCGCCTGCTGCATGGTGCGTTCTTCAAGTGACTCGCGGACGCCGCCGAGCCGGCCGTCGATGGCCGGACGAATGCCGATTTTTGGATAAGATGATGGCTTCATAAGAATGCTTTTGAATGGGTCGATCGGGCGGAGATATGGCAGCGTGGCAGGATTTGTCAGCTTGAAATTTCCGATGAATACGAAATCCGGGTGTCGCCGGGACTCGCGGATTCCGCGCATGATGATTCTGTGATCCAATGTAGATTATTGTCTTGAATCGGGCCGGGGATTTGAGATGAATCGCGGGCATGGAAAGCGCCCAGGTCGCCACTTCTTTCGTCTCGCACGAAGTCGAGTCCTCGCGGTTGTTTTTTCTCGATCCGATCGAGGACGAGATTTTCGCGGTGGTCTTCGGCGGCTTCGAGCGGTGCTCGGCGGATTACCGGATCGACCGGCGCGATTTCCCGTGGTATTCGCTGGAGTTCGTCAGTCACGGCTCGGGGAAGCTCCGGTTGGGAGATGCTGAGGCGGAATTGGCACCGGGGAGTTTCTACATTTACGGGCCGTCGGTTCCCCACACGATCGAGACCTCGCCGGAGAATCCGCTCGGCAAGTATTTCGTGGGATTCACCGGCACCGAGGTCGGGGAGTTTCTGGCGCGTTACGACCTGCAGCCCGGATTCATCTCGCGTTGCGTCAAGGGCGAGCCGATCCGGCGGGCCTTCGACAGCTTGATCGACCGCGGCATCCGCAAGTCCAAGCTGGCGCGCCCGCTCTGCGCCGCGATCACCCGCCAACTGCTGTTGATGTGCCGGGATGACGCCGCCGAACCGGTCAGCACCGACACTCCGGCATATGCGACTTACGCGCGTTGCCGGGAGTTCATCGGCCGGAACTTCCTTACAAACACCACGCTGGACGCAATTGCGAAAGCCTGTGAAGTGGACGCGCCCTATCTCTGCCGCCTGTTCGCCCGCTTTCACGACGAGAGTCCCTATCAATTTCTAACCCGCCTGCGGATGGAGCACGCCTCGCGCATCCTGCTGGAAAGCGACGCCTCGGTGAAATCCGTGGCCGCCATGCTCGGGTTTAAGGACGCCTTCCATTTCTCCCGCGTTTTCAAATCCGTCCACCACGTCCCGCCGTCGCGCTTCCGGCAGTCGATGCACCCGCAGTGGACGTCTTAAAAGCGGATTGACGAAACGATCGTGAGCGGGAAACTCGCGCATGCTCCAAACCGCCATTCTCAATCCGCATCTCCTCGACCTCCTCGCCCGCGTCCGCCACACCAACACGCTGGTGATCGCGGACTGGGCGTTTCCCTTCTGGCCGGAAATCGAGACGGTCGATATTTCGCTGACGCACGGGATTCCGACGGTGCTCGACGTGCTCGATTTGCTGACGCCCGTTTTCAAAATCGGCCGGATCTGGCAGGCGGACGAGTTCGTGGCGGCCAACACGCCGGAAGCCGTGGCCCGTTTCACGAAATCCTTCGGTGAAATCCCGCTGACCCGCGAGGCGCACGTCGATTTCAAAAAGCGCGTGCCGCACGCCATCGGGCTGATCCGCACCGGCGATCCGACGCCTTACGGCAACATCATCCTCGAATCGGCCTGAGCGGGTTTTCTACGCGATCGCGGTATGGCGGAATGGCCGGTTTGTGGCATTCTCGTTTCCGTAAGGGATAGCACATCAGCCCCCCAAAGGGCCCACGGGCGTCGGAACAAGGGATCCGACGCCCGTGGTTTTTCATCCCCGGTGGATCACAGCCATTTCATTCTTTTGAAGATGATCAACTGGATCACGGCGATGGCGGCCATGACGGCCATCAATCCGACGTAGCCGTGCGGGTGATAGAGCTCGGGCATGTTGAGCGGGAGCTTTTCGCCGGCCGGGGATTCGGGGGCGAAGTTCATGCCGTAAACGCCGACGATGAAGGTCAGCGGGATGAAAATGGAAGTGATGACGGTAAGCACGCGCATCACCTCGTTGGTGCGGAGACCGACGCTGGAATGATAGAGCTCCATCAGTCCGGCGGTGAGTTCCTTGTAGCTTTCCACCAGGTCCATCAGCTGGACGGTGTGGTCGTAGCAGTCGCGCAGGAAGATCTTGGTGGGGGAGGCGATGTAGCCGGAGGAGTCGTGGAGAAGGCCGTTGATGACATCCCGCAGCGGCCAGACGAAGCGCCGCATCTGGGTGAGGCTCCGCTTGTATTCGTGCAGCAGGTGGACCATCTCGCGGGACGGCCTTTCCAACAGCTCGTCCTCGAGTTCCTCGATGGCTCCGCCGATGTCTTCGAGCACGGGGTAGTAGTGGTCGATGATCGAGTCGAGCAGGGCGTAGGCGAGGTAGTCCGCCTTGAGCTTGCGGATCGCGCCGCGGCCGGAGCGGATGCGGGCGCGGACGGGATCGAACACGTCGTAATCGGCCTCCTCCTGCACGGTGATGATGAAGTTTTTCCCGAGAAACAAGCTCACCTGCTCGCCGCAGATGGTGTGGCTGTTTTCCTGATAGACCATCTGGGCGACGACGAAGAGGTAGTCGGGTGCCTGCTCGACTTTCGGGCGCTGGCCGGTGTTGAGGACGTCTTCGAGGGCGAGCGGGTGGAGGTTGAATTTCTCACCGAGGATTGCGAGGGCCTCCACGTCGCCGAGGCCGTCGATGTTGATCCAGGTGACCTTGCGGTTGTCGAGATGGGCGGCGAGCTCGGAGAGGTCGGTGATTTCGCGCTCATCGAGACTGTCCTTGTCGTATTCGATGATCTGGATTCCGGGTTTGCGGCCCTTGCCATCGACCAGATGGGGGACGAGCGTGGCGGGGGACGATCCCGGCGGGCCGTGGCGCTTGGTGAACATGGTCGCGAGTGTAGGGCGCGCGGCGGCGGAATCAAGCCGGCGAACGGGTTGCTGGGGGGCACCGCAAGTGGTGGGCGGCGGCCTGGCGCAGCCGTAAGGGGGGCGGACATTTTGTCCGCCCGCTGAAGTTTGGCCCCGACATGTAATGTTAGGTGCGTGATAGGTCCGGGCGGTTGTTGATTATGCGGCGGCGAAAAGAGTGGCGGATAGATCTGGCGCGGGTTTTTGGACGCTCCCGTCCGGGGGAGATGCGGTCGTGAAGTGGTCGAAAGCCCCCGGATTGAGCGCGCGGGCCCAGATTTCCGCGCGCAACAACCGGAGCAGGTCGCCGGTGGATGGAAGACGGCCGGTTTCGCGGTGGTCTTTGCGCCATTTCGGCGGGCGCAGGAAGGCGAGGGGCTGGTTCTCCGCACGGGCTAACAGCGCCGCGACCCGCAGCAGGGCGTAGGCGGCGACGGTGAATGTGCCGGGCATGTGCCGGGCGAGCTTGTCGGCGCAGCTTTCGGTGGGGGTGGCGAGGTCGCTGGCGGAGCCGATGAGTTGTTGAAGGCGCTCGTTCAGGAGCGGGGTGGCGTTTTTTTTTGAATGTCGATGGGGTTGGGCGGGACGTCCTTGCGGGCGAGGATGAGGTGGCCCTTGTCAGCGATGATCCACTCGACGGTCTCGCCCTTGGTGAGCTCCATGGCTTGGGCGACGGCGGAAGGGAAGTTGATGTAATACTGCTCGCTGGCCTTGCGGCTGATGAGTTGGACTTTTGTTGGGAATCCCATGCGGAAATCTATTCACATAACTAGATTAATGTCCTGGCAAATTTGAGCGATTGACCGGGCTGGGCAAACTCGCCCCGTGAACTTGTCTAGTCAGGGGCCAAACTTCAGGCCGCCGACATTCTGTCGGCGGCATCGGCGGCATCGGAATCATGGGACCATTCTGGCGGACAGTATGTCCGCCAGACTCAGCGTTCAGCATGAACGCGCTCCTTTTCCGATTTTAAGGCCGCCTCTAAGCATGAAAAAGTCGATGAGAGTTCTTTCCGGATGATGAGGGCGAGATCTTCCTCAGCCACCCCGTGCCCTTGGCGGACTTGCAGCCATTCCCATCAATCGGGGCTATTCCGGCACCGCGACACCCAGCTGCTTGAGCGCCGCGCGGGCGAATCGTTCACCGAGGATGACCGCCTGCCCTCCCGGGTAATGGATGTCGCCCTGGGGCTTCGTTTCGTCGCCGCCGTTGAGGTCGTCGGTGTCGATCCAGCCGCCCAGCGGATCGTCTTCCGCGATCTTCTGTTGGATCGCGCGGATCTTCTTCCAGCCCTCGGCCTGGTCGCCGTGGAGGCCGTGGTCGCTGATGCGGCCGATGACGAAACGCATCTCACCGATGGCGAGTTCCTTTTTCAGATTGCCGACCAACGTCGTGAAGCTGCGCTCGTAGGCCGCGCCAAGGTCGCGCATCGCGTCGGACTCGCCCTGCTTCAGATTGCCGGTCATGTTCGACTGGCCGGAGAGGATGAACAGGTGGCCGCCGGGCTTGGGGACTTCGGCGTCCTGCGCCCATGCGGGTTGCGGCAGAAGCGTGAGAAGGATCAGGCTCAAGATCCGGGTGAATGACGGGAACATCATGGGATTACGGGTGGAGTGAGTGGCTTCTTGCGGGGTTCGGCTGTAGTGCAGTTGCTTGCCGCTGGTTGCCGAGGATCAGATAGCGCTGGCCTTTGATGAGCTGCCGGCACATCAGCAAGACTACGAATGGTAAAATAAGGCATCAGTGTGGCGGCATCTGCCGTGACGGCCAAAAATAATCCGATGGTGAGTAGCATCCTGAGCGCCATCAACATCCGAGACCCCGCGATCTTTGGCTGAAAACTGAGACGCTGAAGGAAAGAATACACCGCTAAATACTGGGATTTTACCATATATGAGTATTTTAAATGAAAGTTTAGAAACGAGAAATACTTTCTCCAGACCGCTTTTTCGAGATTTTTTGACCGCGACTTTTGATATGGAAAACAGGAAATGGGGTCAGTGAAAGCGCCGGGATAAACCGGCTTGGAATAGAGAATGAAAGAGTCTTACAGAGAAAACCTAGCCAGTAGCTCTGGCCACAAGCCCTACGCTGGGAGCGGTGACGCTCCGGGTGTAGCATGGGTGCGTGGCGACGCAGGCCAGCCATCGAGCTCCGAAATCCAGATTCCCGTGTGCCGACCTTGTACTGACAAGGGGAAGGCAACATCGTCCCCACCGCCAAGGCAAGGTGAGGGCGGACACGGCGGAGTCGCAGAACCTGGGCATGTGTCGAAATTCCAAGCGCGAGAACCGGGAGATCCTGATGGTGTCCGCAATGATCTGCCTCCGCAAAGAGGCTTCAAAACGGACCGCTGGTTCAACGTCTCAGACGGGAATGACCAGACGCACGCTGTCAGGAAGTCAGATGGGTCCGTAGTATCGACGAAGTCCGCGAACAAAGGTGTGTCTGAAGCACTGGCGGAGCGGGCGGAGAAAAGGGACCCAGTCGAGAGGAACACCAACCAGCCTGCCATGCCCCGGACGCAGAGCCGGATCTATGGCGGGTCAAAGGGGCTGGAAGGTGTGCGTGGAGCTGCCCGCAAGGACAGCAAGCTCAAGTTCACGGCCTTGTTGCATCATATCGATGAAGACTTGCTGAACCGCTCTTTCTTCAAGTTGAAGAAGACGGCGGCGGTCGGAGTGGACGGGGTGACGTGGTTTGAATACGAGCGCGATCTGGAGGCGAATTTGAAGGACCTCCATGGTCGGATACACCGGGGAAGCTACCGGGCGAAACCATCGCGTAGAAGCTGGATACCAAAGCCCGACGGCCGGAAACGACCGCTGGGAATCGCATCGCTGGAGGACAAGATTGTTCAGGCTGCGGTGTCGGAGGTGTTGCAGCAAATCTACGAGGAGGATTTTCTTGGATTCAGCTATGGCTTCCGGTCTGGCAAGAACCAGCATGACGCGCTTGATGCGCTGACTGTTGGGATCACCAGCAAACGGGTGAACTGGATATTGGACGCCGACATCGAAGGTTTCTTTGACATGATCGACCATGACTGGATGATCAGGTTTCTGGAGCACAGGATCGGTGACCGCCGCGTGCTGCGGCTGATCCGCAAGTGGCTGAAAGCCGGGGTCAGCGAGGACGGGCGGTGGTCGGAGACAAACGTGGGTGCGCC